>CAYOEI010000475.1:0-2790 GCA_964402825.1 uncultured Hyphomicrobiaceae bacterium | reverse complement strand
AATGTCCGCTTTTGGCACTAAGCGGACATTAGCGCCTACCCCGATTTATGTCCGCTATTGGGGGTAAAGCGGACATGGAAACCACTCATGCGACGAGACAGCTAGCGTATGCCTAATTTATCAAGCGCGGGGTGCCGGCCCAAACCGTTGGCAGGAAATCAGGCATCCCGACTATCGTATTGTTGATTTTGACACTGACATTCGCATTGCCGTGTATCTTAATATTGTTGGCGATAATCGGCATAAAGGGAGACGTGGCGCTAATGTCGCCTTCACCGCCGATATCAAGGTTTTGGGTGGGCAGATAGATCCCACCGACAATGTGGATTGTACCGCCCCCGGCGATCTTGCTGGTGTCTCCGATGGAAGAATTCCGGTCCTGTATAAAGACAAGTCCTGCGTAAGGGTCTATGGTCGGGGCTGTCAGGTCAATATTGGAACCCGACATGATGTCCAGAACCGCATTGTTTCCTGTGAGATAGAAGACCACGCCATTTCCACTGATGGTCGAGTTAGAATGCGCTCTCAGCCGTCCGTCCTTGACGATGTAGATTCCAGGTTCCAGCGTCACATCGGTGAGCGCCAGGAACGTGATCCCGCCGCAATATGTGCCGGGCGTCGCGATATGGGTTCCACTGTTAAATTTTTTGTTCATAAAGTCGCAGCCTTCCACAGCCGGGCCGGCAAGTTTGGCTAAGGGATCCCGTACCGGCATGCACTTGCGGTAGGGGGTAGGCACAAAGCCGGCGCCATCGTAATCGCCGACGGCGCAATGGGCATCAGCAGTGGCGTTGGTTGTGCCACCAGCGGAAAGCGCGGTGTCACTTCTGGAGTTCGAGTGCACGACACAACCGATGGCCGAAAGAGTGCCGCTGCCGTCCAGCGCCAAGGATTGGTTCTGCGTGCGATCAAGCGCCAGGACACAGGCGCTGCCGACATCGAGAGGTCTTTTCGCTGTCGCTGACGCACCGACGTCGACATCTGGAATATTGATCACGCCGAGCATCAGCGTTTTCAGGTTTGCTGCCGCCGCAACTGTCACTATATCGCCGTCAACGGTCACACCTGGCGTACTGTAAACGCCCGACTTCGACTTGGTGAGGTTCGCGGCAAAGACCTTTTTTGCAATCTCGATCTGCTGTGCGGCCTCCGCTTCCAAATCGCTCACTGCCGCCAGAGCCGCGGCATCGGCAGCGCCCTGTATTGATGTCCGCGCATTCAGTGCCCGGTTGCCATCCAACGACATGCCGTGAAGCCCCAACAGGACAACCAAGGTAAGTCCAAATGTAATTGCGACGCCTCCGCTACACTCAGTTAGGAAATTTTGGATAAAGATTTGGATATTTTTTATGCTGGCCAAGAAGATATTCCTTATACGCCCTGTCACGGGTAATAACATTGCCAAAAAAATGTTCATAATGACCCAGACGATAACCAACAATTCGACTCAAATGTTATCAGTCACACCGGTGCGAAGTCACTTTCACCAGCAGCTTGCAGCGCAGAGTCATTGATATGAAGACTTATCCGGCGCGGACCCGTTCGGGATCTGACGCTGAAGGCAAGAGCTGATTGATCAACGCGATGATTAGCTTCTGACATGACTGGCATCAGCACCAGTGAAACAGTTTAGGTCATTTTCCCAAGTGATTTTTTTGACTGATTGTAGCCTTGGGAGATCGGCCGCCGCGATTGCGCCATGTCCGCTTTTGGCTAATAGCAGACATTGGGTTCTGCACTGACTAGCGCTGAATACCAGACAAAATCCTGCTCCCTGACCACTCCATAGAGCGCAATAAATAAAGACCCGGAGTTTCAACCCGAACCCTAATTCAGCAACCAGAAAGGGGAGTAGATGTGTATTCTCTAGCCCATACAGGATAGCCAAATCGCGATTAACACAGCACGAATATCCGTCGCACCCTCGGCTTAGGCAAACAGCCTGAGCACTTGGCTCTCGTGGTTGGAGATGATTGACAGCATCTCTGTGGCGATCTCATAGCGCGTCTGAAGCGCTAACAGGGTCGCACTTTCTTCGTTGATGTCGGCAAGCGTCAGATTATCGGCACCTGTCTGGAGTGTATTGATCAACGCCTTGGTGAAGTCCTCTCGAATCTGAACGGCTGAAAGTTTCGATCCAAACAATGAGGATTGCGTGCTCAACGTGTTGAGCGCCGCGTCGATCTCGGCAAGCGCAGTATCAATCAAGCTATCTGTATCGAAGGCGCTCGTCGCCGTCGTGCTGATACCAAGGCCGGAAGAATCAACGCTGATGCCAGCAACTGTCAGAGAACTGGTTCCGGTCTCATTGAAAACCACTCTCAGACTGCTTCCGGCGAGCAGGTTCGTGCCACTAATGCCGGAATCTGCGGCGATCTTATCGATCTGCGTCAGCAGGCTGTTGAACTCCAAACGCAAGCTTTCACGAGCAGGATTGGCGATCTGAGGGAAGACGGGATTGATGGCGCCCGCAGAAAGACCAAACTTCGTTACGTCTGCGCTTCCCCCGATGGTGATTGAATCGGTGATGCTTGTAGCGGTCAGTGAGATGCCACCATTTGAGAGGTTGACCGATTGCGTGCTGAACCCGGTCAGCGCACTGATCGCCGTATTGAGTTCGGCCAGCGTTGCGACCTCGCCCGAACCGCTGTCGGTGCCAAATGTGATGGTCGCCGAACCACCGCCAACCGTGATAGTGAGGGTCTCGCCCGCCGTGATGCCCTGGCTCAAAAGAACGGAAGCCGTATTCTCGAAATAGTTGACATTGCCGCTCCCCTCACCCACGACCAA
>CAYOEI010000474.1:0-3253 GCA_964402825.1 uncultured Hyphomicrobiaceae bacterium | reverse complement strand
TGCACCCATGGACTGGGCCGCCCGCAGATATTGAACGTCGATGGTTCGCGCGCCGCCCAGGACGTTGATCACGATGGTGAAGAAGGCGCCAAGAAAGGTCACGAATGCGATCGACAACTCTGTTGTGGGCCAAAAGATGATTGATGCGGGCACCCATGCCAGCGGTGGAATTGGCCGCAAAATTTCAAATGGTGGAAAAAAGATATCCCGGAAATATCTGTTCACCGCCAGCGCCATGCCGAATGGAATGCCGATAATCATTGCAATAAAAAAACCGAGAAAGACGCGCATGAAGCTGAGATACCAGCTCTGCCAATAGCCGGGCCGCTGTACAACCTCAACCCAGACGTCCAGAACCGCACTGGGCGGGGGTATCTTGCCGATAAACGGCACTTGAATTCCGAACCAGTCCTTGGACTGTGAACAAACTTCCCAGAAAAGTACGAATAGGATGATGGCGGCGAATCCCCGCCAAAGGGTCTTGTTGTCGGCAAGTTTCCGGAGCTTCGAGCGCTTGGCCACAACCACAGTGGTGTCGTGAGCACTCTGCACTGCATCAGTCATTCACCACTGCTCCTTGTTTAGACGTTGTATTACGTTCATGCCAATTCCCGCTCACCTGCTTCAAAGGCCTTTATTGCTTCTTCATGGACTGCGTCTTTGGTTTCTTCGACCAGGAGACGGAATTGCTCGGAGGAGAGCAGCTTGTAGTCTCTTGGTCTGGGTATTTTTACGTCGACAATTTTCTTCGTTTTGGCCGGCCGCGTGGTCATGACCACGACTCTGTCACCAAGGAAGATAGCTTCCTCCAAATCATGGGTAATGAAAAAGATTGTCACTTTGGTGCGGTCATACATTTCCAGCAGAGCTTCATGCATAATGGATTTCGTCAGAGCATCCATTGCCCGATATGGTTCATCCAGAAGCAACACCTTTGGATCGTTTATCAGCGCTCGCACAATTTCCGCACGCCGGGCCATTCCAGATGAAACTTCGCCTGGAAACTTGTCCGCGACATCAAGAAGTCCGGCCTCGGACAGCATATCGCGAGCTTTATCGCGCGCATCTGATTTGGACAGGATGCCTTGTACCGTTGGCCCGTAGGCAACGTTTTCAAGCAGGCTCTTCCATGGGAACAGTGCCCCGTTCTGAAACACGACCATCCGGTCCGCGCCTTGATCGGCCAGAGTTTTGTCCGGTCCGCACAGCAAATCATCATCCAGATAAATCTCGCCAGAGGTCAGCGAGTGAAAACCGGCGATCACATTCAGAAGCGTAGTCTTGCCGCACCCCGAAGGTCCCACGATCATGCAGACCTCTCCGGCAGCGATTTCCAGGGAGCAATTGTCCACGGCCATCACGTTAACGCCCTCGGGGTCATAGATCTTTGTGACGTTGCGAATGGAGATCGCACCGCGCCCCTTGACTGCCGGCGAGGCCGTTTTACGGGTAGTCTTTATTTCTTCTACCGCCATTTTGGTTGAGCTTTCACTCCGTTCTATCTGCCCTCTAGGGCCAATGCCTTGACGCGCCATTGCATCATTTGGTTGCCGCCCCAGCGCACCATTGCCGAGGTGCCCCAGCCAACGAAGCCCAGAGAGATCATGGCCATGACCATGGATACGTATTTATTCACCATGTAGGAATCCATGATCATGTAGCCGAGCCCATAATCACCCGAGATCATTTCCGCAGCCACAAGTGAAAACCAGGCGACGCCAATGCTGATCTGCAGGCCGGTAAAAATAAACGGCATCGCACCCGGAATGACCACATGCCAGAACACATGGTGCTTCTTGGAGCCTAAGCAGCCCGCAGCGCGGAAATAGGATTGATCAATCGATTCAACGCCAAGCATTGTATTTAATGTGGTCACGAAAAACGAAGCCAGCGTAGCCAGGAAGAGGATGGGTGTTTCGAAACCCGAAAACATGATGATGGCCAGTGGTACCCAGGCCAGGATCGGAATTGGCCGCAGGGTTTCAAGGATCGGGAAAGCGTAGTCCTTGAATTTGCGTGACCAGCCCATAAACAGACCAAGCGGGACTCCCAGACCGGTTGCGAGGGTAAACGCGATCAAAATTCGCCGGCAACTTACGTAAACGTTTTCGTGAAAGTCCTCGGTGAAAAGCGACGTACCCCAAATTGGGTCACGGCTGAAGAATTCAGTGATGACTTCGGCAGGCCCGGGAATTTTTTCGAAGCGTGGAACTTTCCAGCCTTCAGTTAACAAATAATATGTTCCGAGCCAGAGAGCTATGCCGAAAACCATCATGTAGGGAGTAGGGGTGGCAAGGCTCTTTTTCAATCGATACCATGCCAATGCCAACCCTTTCGGCGCCACAACAGTCTTGCTGGCCTCACCGCCCGAAATCGCTTGATTGCTCATCCTTCTCCACTCGCTTTGTCTTAGTATACCAGCCAGTTAAAATAAATTTTCAAAATATGAACGCCCCTAGGCAATCACTCTAGTGAATGTCTCCAATCCATGAAAGTCAGGGAAAAGATGCAAGGGGGGGGGGCGGACCCCGGAAAACCATTGTTCCGGGAGCCGCATTGTTGTGTCGTAAGCTCAAGTGCTTATTGTTTGAATGCTGAATCAGGCTGTTCCTTAACTGCACCGATGGGGCTCTTAAGTCCGCGTGCTTTCAGGACTTCGCGCGCCATGGCATCCCAAACCGATTCCTTACGCAGAACCGCGGCCGGCACCACTTTGCGGCCATGCAGGAACTTGGTAGCGGCTGACACCAGGACATTGACCTTATCGTTGAAGATATAGTCCAGGGTAAACTTGTCAGGGCCTCCGCCAATTTCCGGGGGGTTTTTTCCGTAGAGCGATGCCCACAGAACCCTGCGCGGCATGCCTTCTGTCTGGTCGTCCGCCATTTTGGCAATCGCACTGGCATTGTTAAGATCAGCCATAAATAGCTGCGCGTCGAGTTCGGCTTCGAGCCAGGCCCTTTGCGCATCGGGACGATCCCGGATGATTTCATAAAGCATCACCAGGAAGCCGGCGTCGCCGCCCTCTGCTCCTTCGAAGCTCTCGCCGGACGCGGCGCGCCGGGCGATCCCAGCGAGCTGGATCTTGGAAGCTGTCGGCTCCCAGATGACCGCGGCGTCGAGCTTGTTGGCCTTGAAGCTCGAGGTGATGACCTCGATATTCATGTTCAAGTATTTCTTCGGCTTGATGCCCGCCTTATCAAAGGCCCATTGACCGAAACGATCAGTGCATGCCCCCTTTGGCGCCGCGACT
>CAYOEI010000473.1:0-8873 GCA_964402825.1 uncultured Hyphomicrobiaceae bacterium | reverse complement strand
AGCGGTAGGGCGAGCTAAAGTATCCGGCAGCCGCGAGGCTCCGGAGTTCGCTTTAACCCTCAAGCAAGAGGACAGCGCAGGACACTGAAAAACCGCATCCGATTTAGTTGAGGCGACTTTCCAGCGCCCCGCGCACGGTCTTTTTTCTCACGAATGTATGCACGTCGTCTCCCGGGCGAAAGCCCGGTTACAGCCACAGGCGCCAGGGTCGTAGTGCCCCGGGGTTGCACGCATCGCGCCCGGGAAAGAAGGAAGTCGTTAGTTCCCTTCTTCGCAGGAACCGCTCTCTTCCCCGAACAACAGACGGTCTGCAGATCAGTCCCCGTGAGGAAGAGATGCAGCGGAGTATATTGGAGGCGCGAAGGGCGGGGATTAGTTTGTTTGGAGGGGACAAAAGAGTGCGCCCTGAGGTGATGAAAGTGTGTGTCCGGCGGACAAGAATTGAGAGGCGCTCTGTGTTCAAGACGCACTAATTTCACCCATTTCCCACCCCCATTAACCCTCCGCTAACCATATAGGCGGCAAATATTGCCTAGCGGGCGAATGAACGGTCGCGCGGGGGTATCGGTACGTCATGAGCGACACGACAGCAGCAGGGCCACTACCCGCCCCCGAGGAAGCGCAACCCGCACCAGGCGGGGCGGCTGCGGGGCTGGAAAGCCTGGGGCAGATATTCAAAATCCTGCGCCATAGCGACATCGGGCTGGCGCTCGGAGTCGTCACCATAATGACGGTGCTGATCCTGCCGATGCCGGCAGTGATGCTGGATTTCTTTCTTGCCGTTTCAATAACTTTCTCGGTCCTCATCCTCATGACGGCGCTGTTCATTCACACGCCGCTGGAATTTTCCGTATTCCCTACAATCCTGCTGATCGCGACGATGATCCGTCTTGCGCTCAACATGGCGTCCACGCGCCTTATCCTGACACAGGGGCATGAGGGAACCGACGCTGCCGGGCGCGTCATCGAGGCGTTCGGCAACTTCGTGATGCAGGGTAACATCGTTATTGGCATCATCGTGTTCGGCATCCTTGTCATAGTGAATTTCGTCGTCATCACCAAGGGCTCGGGAAGGATCGCGGAAGTCGCCGCCAGATTTACCCTCGACGCCATGCCGGGCAAGCAGATGGCGATCGACGCGGACCTTTCAGCCGGCCTCATAAACGAAGACGAAGCGCGCTCGCGCCGTAAAACGCTGGAGGATGAATCGTCGTTCTTCGGGGCCATGGACGGCGCATCGAAATTCGTGCGCGGCGACGCCATCGCCGGGCTGATGATCACCTTCATCAACATCATTGGCGGCATGATCGTCGGCGTTGGGCAGAATGACCTCTCGATGGCTGACGCGGCGCAGACCTATACCCTGCTCACAATCGGCGACGGACTGGTGTCGCAAATCCCGGCGCTGATTGTTTCGACCGCCGCCGGCATGCTGGTATCCAAGGCCGGCGTGCGCGGCGCGGCCGACAAGGCGCTGGTGAGTCAGCTCTCCACCTATCCCAAAGCGCTCGGCATGTCGTCCTTCGTCATGGCCGGCATGGCCATGCTTCCGGGCATCCCCCTCTTACCCTTTATCGCGCTGTCAGCGCTGGCGGGGGGTCTTGCATGGAACACGGTGAGAAACAAAAAGGTTCATGCCGAGGAGAAGGTGGCGACCAAGCTGGCCGAGGAGGAAGAGGCCATACCGCAGGAGGAACCGATTTCCGAAACGCTGCACATGGACGAGTTGCGGCTCGAACTCGGCTACGGCCTGGTTCCCATGATCAACGATCCGAAAGGCGATTCCGACAAGCTGACCGAGCAGATAAAAGCCCTGCGGCGCCAGATCGCCAGCACCATGGGTTTTGTCATGCCATCGGTGCGCATCCTCGACAATATGCAGCTCCCGGCCAATGATTATGTCATCAAGGTAAAAGAGGTCGATGCGGGCAATGGAACGCTGTACCCCGAACAATTCATGGCCATGGACCCGAATGGCGCGCAGATCGATCTGCCGGGCAACCATACCACCGAACCGACATTCGGCCTGCCGGCAAGCTGGATCGACGCCAATCTGCGCGACGAGGCAGCCTTCAAGGGGTACACTGTCGTCGATCCGGTGACCGTTATTTCAACCCATCTCACCGAAGTGCTGAAAAGCCATATGCCGGAGCTGCTCTCTTATGGCGAGATGCAGGGCCTTCTTGAACGGCTGCCGGAAAAGGCGAAGAAGCTGCTGGACGATGTGGTCCCGGCCCAGGTCAGCGCATCGACCGTACAGCGGGTCCTGCAGGCTCTGCTGGGTGAGAGAGTTTCCATCCGCGATTTGTCCACAATCCTTGAAGGCATCGCCGAAGCCTCAAGCTACACGCAGTCTGTCCAGCCGATTACCGAGCATGTGCGCTCGCGCCTCGCGCGCCAGATCTGCGCCTCGCACACCTCCCCCAATAACTACCTGCCGCTGATAACAATGTCGCCGAAATGGGAGCAGGATTTCGCTGAAAGCATCATCGGCGAAGGCGACGATAAGCAGCTGGCGATGGTGCCAAGCCGCCTGCAGGAGTTCATCAAGGATTTGCGCGAGGCGTTCGAGGCGGCCGGTGAACAGGGCGAAGCGCCGGTGCTTCTGACCAGCCCCGGCATCCGCCCGTTCGTGCGGCAGATTATCGAGCGCTTCCGCCCGCAAACGCCGGTTCTTTCCCAGTCCGAAATCCACCCGCAGGCGAAGCTGAAAACCATTGGCAAAATCTAGGGTGCGGCAAAATCTCAATTCACCAGCGCATCTGCGATGACAGTTGCCGCGGCAGCGGCGCCCGAGGCGCCGATTGGCGCGTCCATGGCTTTCAGCACCGCCTCAATGGTGGCAAGCGTGCCCAGCACCATGGGAGGATTCATGTGCCCCATATGGCCTATCCTGAATGCATGGCCGGCGAAATCGCCCAGGCCTATTCCCAAGGTCAATCCAGCCTCACGCTCGCAAAGATGACATAAACGGTCAGCATCAATTGAACCGCCGAGAACCGTCGTTGTCGAATCCGACCGATGTGCCGGGTCAATAATATTGAACTCTATTCCACCTTTTGTTGACCAGGCTTCAACTGCGGCGCGCACGGCGCTGGCGAAAATTGTGTGCCGGGCCCAGATCGCTTCAAGACCTTCTTCGGCAATCATGTCCAGTGCGGTTCGCATTGCGTAGATGTGCTGTATCGGTGCAGTGCCACAGTAGCGCAGATAGTGCGCATCCTCTGAAAGGCGGGCTGTCCAGTCCCAATAAGGAGCGCGCATGCCGGCGTTTTGGTGAGCCGCCATGGCCTTGCCGCTGGCCCAGACCAGACCAAGACCAGGGGGAACCATCAACCCCTTCTGGCTACCGCCCACAGTGACGTCCACGCCCCACTCATCCATGAGATATTCGACGCACCCCAGCGAAGCGATGCAATCGACCATATAGAGCGCCGGGTGCCCGGCGCTGTCGATCGCGCGCCTTATCGCGGCAATATCGTTCCAGACGCTCGAGGCGGTATCCACCTGAACCACCAGGACGGCCTTTATTTCATGCTTGGCGTCGCCGCGCAGCCGCTCTTCGACGGCGCCGGGATCGACCGGACAGCGGTCTGGAGCATGGAGAATTTCCACTTGCGCGCCGAGCATCTTGGCCTGATCACCCCAACCCAGAGCAAAGCGGCCAGATGCCAGAACAAGCACAGCGTCACCGCGGCTCAGCGTGTTTGTCAGGGCCATTTCCCAGGCGCCATGACCATTTGATATCGCCATGAAAACATCGCCTGAACTGCGCGCAATTGCCGGCAGATCTTCAAAGATGCTGATGCTGGTTTCAACCAGAGTACCCTCATAGATATTCGGCATTGCAGTGTGCATTGCACTCAGCACCTGGTCCGGGATAACGGATGGCCCAGGCATAGCCGTCAGCATACGGCCTCGGTTGAGTTTCATTGAAGGTCTCCGGAAATTGGTACTGGCGTACAGGTGTTCGGGTGAACTCTAACTATTAAAAGCATAGACTTGAAGGTGGAAGATATATCAGTTGATCAGAGTAGGAATAAGCACCCGTGTGGTAATGCTAGAGCATGATCCGATGGACGTTTGCGAGGCCGCACCGCGCGCCGTCCCTGCTTTACCGCGAAACCCTTGGGCCCGACACGGAACCTCGAAGATAGGAGCTGGACTGCGTCCCTGGTCCATCGCAACTGACCCCGCCCTGCGACCAATAACCAACATCAGAGATGAGCTTCTGCGACAGCCCGTATTGCAAACGATGGTTTTGCGCGTTGATCCGGGTGCCGTCACTCAGTTGGTTGAAGTCGATGGTGAATGCTTTGAGACCGCGTTTCTGATCGCCGGTCGTCTCGCTAATGATAATTTTGGTGACACCGCCGGTGGTGGATGCGGCGGCCTCGGCGCGAAACACATGCTTTGTCAGAACCGGATCGCGCGGGTTGAGCCAGCAAGTGCGTATCTGCTTGGAAATGTGGCTGAACAGCTGGGTGGGGTTGCTGCCCTTTACAATCATCACCGGCCCCTGGGAGACAGGGGCGTCACCGCCCCCTGATCCGCAAGCGCCAAGCACGCCTACGGCAGCCAGCGCGGCGCATTGTAGCAATTTCAGCACCATTCACTCTCCCGGCCTTGGCGCGCATTTGGCCCCGCACAATTTTACCGTCTTTACCGGCGCTGTGAGAAATCACATCTATTTGTTTTGTGATCGTTGATAATGGCTTTGCCATGACCACGAAACTCATCTTTGCAAAAGCCGAAATTTCTCAACATGCAGCGATCAATCGCCTCATGCTGAATGCTTTTACACCCTACGTTCGAAAATTGGGTGGCGGCCCGGTGTCGGGCCCTTATCCCTGGCTTGAAGCCGCTATCATCAGTGGAGACGTGTTTGTAGGCCTTGAGCAAACCCAAGTCGTTGGCGTTGTTACCACCAGTTGCCGGGGTGATGAGCTCTTCATCGGCCAGCTTGGAGTTGACCCGGAATATCAAGGAAAGGGTATCGGCAGTTGGCTCCTCAACCAAATCGAACAAATTGCGCGTCAGAACAAAATCAAAAAGCTAACGTTGCAAACCGCTGAGATCATGCCGGATATTCTGCGCCTATACGACCGCCACGGATTTAAGAAAACCCACGAAGCCCTGCCTGATCACGGCGAGGATAACTATTTGCGCGTGCACATGACAAAGGTGCTTTGAGGCTCCAGTTTTCCATGACCCAGGGTCAGACGCTTTAATCCCGCATATTCACGAACTGAAGCGGAAACTCTTTCTTGAGGCCCTTGATGTGGGCAATGGCGGCCTGGAGGTCGTCGCGCTTCTTGCCCGTGACCCGCAACTCGTCACCCTGAATGGCCACCTGCACCTTGATCTTGGAGCTTTTCAGCTCCTTCACAAGGCTCTTGGCCAGTTCCCGGTCAATGCCCTGGCACACAAGCACCTTCTGGCGCACGGCCTGGCCGGCGGCCTGCTCCTCTTTCTGGTAGTCCAGCACGCCGGCATCGATCTTTCGCCGGGTCAAATGGCCCTGCAGCAATTCATGCATCTGCCGCAATTTCAGATCATCGTCCGCGTGCAATGTGATTTCCGCTTCGTTTTGCTCAACCTTGCAGCTTGAGCCCTTGAAATCGTAACGCTGTTCCATCTCCCGCGCCATATTGGCGATCGCATTGGCGACCTCGCTCAAATCAGTTTTGGAAACAATATCGAATGTCGGCATCTTGCAGCTCCTCGAGCTCATTAGGATTAGCTGTTATTGTCATGGCAACCAGCGGCAGATGCAAGAACGCCCTTACATGACTGATGCGGTTTCTTATGAAAAACCAAACCAAGACCGCCCGCTCTTAAGGAGCAGGCGGTCTGGCATTACCGTCAATAACGTGAATGAGCCTAGTGGGTTTCTCTGTTCATGCTCATATTGAGCCCGATTTCATCAAGCTCGGCCTGCTCCTGGGCGGCCTCATGAGCGGCAACCCGCGCCGCGTCCCGTTCATCGATGAGCTCAATTTTCTTGAGTTCCTCAAACGCTTCGGCCAGCTGATCGCGCGCTTCTTCCAGCTTGCCCCCAAGATCTTTTATCGAGGTCTTAAGATTATCGCGCCGCTGGACAGCCGCCTTGGCGAATGTCGGATAGGCATAATGATTGACATCGCTCACCCCGGCGCGCTCCTGCTCGACCTCGATCTGCCGTTCAAGATCAACGGCCATTTGCTCGAGTTCCGCCATCATGGTTTCGATGTCGCCGACGGTTTGCCGCCGCTCATCAACCTCGAAACGGCGTAACTGTATCAGCGATTTCCGTGATTTCCGTGATTTCATAACTCAACACCCTCACTTCACTCAGACTGCAACTCTGATTGTATTTCAGTATTAGATGGTTCAATTTCAGACGGTTGGTTTTCAGATGGTTCACTGTTCAATATCCGTGCCAACTCCTCGAAACCCGCCTCGATCGTCACCTTTTCCGCCTTGGTCTGGCTCAAATACGCTTCCAGCAGCGGCTGGTAGGCTATTGCCTTATCCACGTCCGGATTTGAGCCCTTCCGGTAAGCACCCAGGCGTATTAACTCTTCCATTTCCGAATAAGTCGCCATCAGCCGGCGTGCCCTGGTGACCAATTCACTCTGATCTTCCCCCAGACAGTCCGGCATGGTCCGCGAAACGGATTTCAGAACATTAATGGCCGGATAGCGCCCGCGTTCGGCAATGGCCCGCTCCATGACGATATGCCCGTCCAGAATGGAACGCACCGCATCGACGATTGGTTCATTATGGTCATCGCCTTCCACAAGCACCGTAAAGAGACCCGTAATCGACCCCTTCCCCGTGCCCGGACCCGCACGCTCCAACAGCCGCGGGAGTTCGGAGAACACCGTTGGCGTGTATCCCTTTGTCGTCGGCGGTTCCCCGCCGGAGAGGCCGATCTCGCGTTGCGCCATCGCAAAGCGCGTCACGCTGTCGATCATGCAAAGGACTTCATTGCCCTGGTCGCGAAAATATTCACTGAGAGACATTGTGAGATAGGCGGCCTGCCGGCGCATCAGCGCGGCTTCATCAGAGGTTGCCACCACGAGAATGGATCGGGCCAGCCCTTCGGCGCCCAGATTATCCTCGATAAATTCCTGAACTTCACGGCCGCGTTCGCCAATCAGGCCAATGACCGAGACATCGCACCGCGTATACTGCGCGAGCATGGACAAAAGGACGGACTTACCAACGCCCGAGCCGGCGAAAATGCCCATGCGCTGGCCCTTGCAGCAGGTGATGAACGAATTCAGCGCCCTCACCCCAAGATCAATCGGTCCCCCGACTCGTGAGCGCTTGTGCGCGGGTGGCGGGCTGGCCCGTAAGGGATAGCTGTCAGGTCCCGGCAGAAGCGGGCCCTTGCCATCGATCGGTTCGCCATGGGCGTTCACGATGCGGCCAAGCCATGCATTGGAGGGCTGCACCGCGGGAGCCGCCGGCTCAATGACAGCCTTTGCACCCATGCGCACGCCCTCAAGCTGCCCGAAAGGAAGCGCCAGCGCCCGGCCGTTGCGGAAGCCCACAACTTCACACAGGATCCCGCCTTGCAAACCTTCTTCAATCCGCACGCGTGACCCGACACTCATCACACCCGCAAGCCCGGCTATTTCCACCAGCAATCCCTGAACGGAACGAACACGGCCGAAGACCTCAGCCCCCGGTACTGCCGCGACCTCGCTAAGCAATGCCTGCACGTAAATCCTCCAATATTGATGGAACCCCAAGGCATCATTCACCCTGAGACATTCCCCCTCCCGCAATATTGCCCCGAGTATCATTAAGGGGTGGTAAACTCAGGCGGTTTCAGCGGCGGTGTCCTGGCTTATAGCTAAGCTTGTGAGAGGCGTGCCTCTGCTTCATCCCCGGACCATGCGCCCCGTCCTGACCGGGTCGCCGTTTTTCTTTTGCTCCATCTCCTCCTCAAACCAGATGGTCGCGCCTCATCAAGAGAACACCATTGCGCAGGCCGTGTTTTGCACTCCTCACCTCTGCAAATCACAGACCAATGAGGCCCGGTAAACCGGTCCAAATCGAAATGACTGGCGTCGATTCGAAAATTTGCTATTGATTGGGAGTCAAGTGATTCGTTTTTGTTTTTCTTTGCATCTTCGAGTTATCAACACTAATTCGATCCGGATACACAACCGGACAGCGAGATCAGCACATCCATGCACTTAACATCATTTGTAAACGCACACCTTCCTAAGTTGTAAAATATTCCAGCACGGCCCGGATGCGCTCGGTCAATCCACGTCATATGAGCCATCGGCCCATCTTCCAGTAATTAGAATTTGTTAACTATTAAGCCCTAATTTATTGATTCGTATTAACCATTTTGCGTCTTGGCGATTAGTGCCGGCTGAATGGGGGAAACAGCCCAGAATGGGCGCGGGGAAAGAGGAATGATATGAGGGTTCTTCTTATCGAGGACGATAGCGCGACGGCGCAGAGCATCGAATTGATGCTGCAATCCGATGGATTCAATTGCTACACAACCGATCTTGGCGAAGAAGGTGTCGATCTCGGCAAGCTGTACGATTATGACATCATCCTACTGGATTTGAATCTGCCGGACATGAGCGGATATGAGGTGCTGAAGACCTTACGCGTCTCCAAGGTTCAGACGCCTATCCTGATTTTATCCGGCCTCGCAGGCATCGAGGACAAGGTCCGCGGTCTCGGCTTCGGGGCCGATGATTATATGACCAAGCCATTCCACAAGGACGAGCTTGTGGCGCGTATTCACGCCATTGTCCGCCGCTCAAAGGGGCACGCCCAGTCGATCATTCAAACGGGCGATCTGCGCGTCAACCTGGACACCAAAACCGTAGAGGTTGGTGGTGCGCGGGTTCATC
>CAYOEI010000472.1:0-3663 GCA_964402825.1 uncultured Hyphomicrobiaceae bacterium | reverse complement strand
GTGGCGATCGATGTTGCCAGTTGCCTGGCCAACCACCGCGATATCTCGTTGCACTTCTAGGTCCATTCGCATGTTGACCCCGCTCGCGAATGCAGTGTCCGCGATCAAAATAATATGGTGGCGGTTGTAATCTGCCCCCCGGGGCTGAAACAGTCCGATTGGCGCGATGCCGGGGTCGAGGCCTGCGGAACGCGCAAACCATGCGGCGCATGGATATGGGATGACGCTGAAAAGGCGCCAGACAAAGCCCCGCCTGCTCACGACAAACTTGCCAAGGACCAAATCACAAGCGCCGTGGCTATCTGGATTAATGAGCAAAGTAAGTTGATTACGCTTACCTCCGAAAAAAGATAAATCGCGATATTTCCCGGCACTTCCAGGTCATGACCTGAGATTCATTCACGTTTTTTTTGAGAACAACACACCCTCACATTTGAACCTTTTTTGGCTCTGGCGCGACCAACAGTCGGAAGCACAGGTCTCATTCAGGCCCATGCACTCATGCCAATCAAGGAGTTAATATCATGAAAAACCACGAGATATTGCCCATCTGGGCATCTGGTGGGGGGTATAAAAAGCCCATATTCAGCCGGTGTTTGGACAGCGGCGGACATGGCGAAACAACACAAACGTTCCGGAACGATCCGCTTTTCGGAGCATTTTTGTTGGCATTTAGCGTTTTACTCGCGCTAATTTTTACCGTTCTTGCCCCCTTTACAAGCGCACGCGCCCAGGATGGGCAGCCCGGAATCCTGGCCAATGGCGATCTCGCCGTTACCGGCTTTTCCGGAACGAAACAGATCGGAGGTCAGACATTCATTGATACAGATGGTGTTTCGCTGAAGATTTTTGACGTGTCGGGACGCGGAAATGCGCGCTCCCAGGTCATAAGCGCGCCGGTAAAATACAACGCATTCGCGCGCGATATCGGCCAGGTGTTCGGCGTCGCGCTGGATAATGCCCCGCGGCCCAATATTTACGCGACCGCGACGTCAGCGCACGGGCTGCAAATTGTCATCCCCGATAATAACGGCGATGGCATTCCTGAACGCGTAAACACCGGCCAGCCCGGAGCCACCTTCATGGAAGGCCAGTTCGGCACCGCCCTTGGCGGCGGCCCAGGCTCGGTCTGGCGCATTGATGGTACGACGGGCGAAATCAAGCTGTTTGCCGATATCAAACTCGCCGGCATGCCCAATAGCGGCCCCGGCCTAGGCAACATCGCGTTCGATCCGGCGCATTACCAGTTCTATGTTTCGGACCGCGATACCGGCCTAATTCATGTCCTCGATCTCTCGGGCAATGATCTGGGCACCTATGATCATGGCGTCCAGGGACGTCCCGCCGCGGGTCTCCCCCAGGTTGTCATGAATATTGCCGACCGGATGGACATTACCAATCCGGCCTTCAATTCAACCGATTCAACCACCTGGAATCTCGCCGACAAGCAGCGGCGCGTCTGGGGGTTGGCCTACTATAGCGGCCGGCTCTATTACGGTGTTGGCGATGGCCCGCAAATCTGGTCCGTCGGCGTTAATACCGATGGCGGCTTCGCCAATGACGCCCGTGTGGAAATCCAACAGGTTCCGGGCGGCACACCCGTTTCCGACATTCTCTTTACCCCGCGTGGCAAGATGGTTCTGGCCCAGCGCGGCGGTATTCAGAGCTCACAGGACTACACCAAATATCATACGCCGAAAAACAACTCCGTCCTGCGCTACTCTCGCGATGAGACCGGCAACTGGGTTCAGATACCGCAAGAGTATGCGATTGGCTTTCCGGTCGATCACAAGAACGCTTCGGGCGGCGTCGCGCTGACTTGCGACGGTACGTTATGGAGCACCGGCGACGCATTGCGTAACGACCCGGCTCAGGCCGCCAGCCTTCTGCCAGGCGGTCCGCTGGTCGTTCATGGCCTGCAGGGCAATAAGATATCTCTCGTTCGGCCATTCAATACCCCGCCCCGGGCAAGCTGGTTCGTCGATTATGACAGCCAGTTCGCAGACCCCGAAAAAGCCGGCCATGTCGGCGATGTCGAGGTTTACCGCAATTGTGCGGGTGGTCGCGCGGAAAGCTTCCCCGGCTGGTATCCGATTCCTGAATGGTACCCGCCTGAGGGATGGGTTCCGCCAGAGTGGTGGCCCGAGACGCCTGATCTCGACCTGCAGAAGATCGCCAATAAATGTGTCGAGACTCCCGGTCTTCCGGGCACATTTGACTGCACATACACGATCGCAGTGACCAATGTGGGTGCGGCGCCTTATGTCGGCATAATCCATGTTGACGATAATCCGCCGGCAACCGCTCTCTATATCCCGCCGCCAGGTGGTTCGATTCCCTGGAATTGCGCCCAGCCGGGTGGTGCGGGTACGCCCATTTCATGTGACTCGACAAATATCGAGACGCTGTTTCCGGGTGAGACCGAAACCCTTGAACTCACCATTCAGGTGACGCCGGGCAATACGAACAATCACGTTCGCAACTGCGCCATCGTGGATGATCACATTCCCGGCAATAACGAAGATTGCGGTGTGGCCGATCTGCCGCGCCCTGACCTTCAGATGGAGAAAACCTTCCTGGATTGTGTACAGGAAGGTGTAGGTCAGCGCTGCTACTTCGTGATCTCGATGACCAATGTTGGGGGCGCGACTTACACAGGTCCGCTTCACTTCGTCGAGAATATTCCTGCCGGAACGATCTTCGGCGGTATCTTTGGCAGCACATCACCTGGATGGGCCTGCGTCGGCGGTCCTCCGGTCGAATGCACGCTCCCCGATCCTCCGGGCGTCACTCTGAACCCGGGCGATGTCGAGCAGGTCGGTATCAGCATCATCGTGCCTGCCGGAGTGGGCGGCGACATGAACAACTGCGTGGCTCTTGGTAATCCAGAGCATGCAGGAGATCCTGTTGCACCGGGTGTGAACAATGCCTGCGCACCGTTCACGGTCCCTCTGCCAATCGTGCACACATGCCCGGCCGGCTGGACCCTCGTTCCGCCTGGCGGAGCCCCTGCTGGACATCAGGTGATTGCCATTGATGGCATCAATCCTGATGGCACCGGATGGGGCATCATGTGCATGAGGCCGCAGCCGCTTCCTGTGATCAAGAAAAGCCCTGTCGTCCACAAGTGCCCGGCCGGCTGGACCAAGGTCCCGCCGCAAGGTGCGCCTGCCGGATATAAGGTGCTTGCCGTCGATGGCGTCAATCCTGATGGCAGCAAGTGGGGTATGATGTGCATGAAGCCGCGCGTGATCACTCCAATACCGTTCTGCAAGCAGGGTGAAACCACGTACCAGAGCAGGGGACAGATCCCCAAAGGCTGGACATGGCGGAAAGTCACGCTTGGCATGCGCACGATCTACTGTGCCAAGCCGCGCGTGATCCAGCCCACACCTCCCGAGGTCACGTTTTGCCCGAGAGGCTGGCACAAGGTCAGGGGCAAGTGCACACCGCCCGTGATCCAGCCCACGCATCCCGAGGTCACGCTTTGCCCGAAGGGCTGGCGCAAGGTCAGGGGCAGGTGCAAGCCGCCCGTGATCCAGCCCACGCATCCCGAGGGCACGCTTTGCCCGAAGGGCTGGCGCAAGGTCAAGGGCAGGTGCAAGCCGCCCGTGATCCAGTCCGTGCCTCCCAGGGTCACGCTTTGCCCGAAGGGCTGGCGCA
>CAYOEI010000471.1:0-4776 GCA_964402825.1 uncultured Hyphomicrobiaceae bacterium | reverse complement strand
TAAAATGCGATGACGATGGCATCAGGCTTGTATTTCAAACCTTCGTTTTCCAGGAATATGAGCTGCTCTGCTGTGCCAAATCCCGAAATGCCGGTGTTGAGGACTTCGGCCTTGATGCCGCGCCGCGAAAGTTCATCCTTGATCTGCTCACTGAATGTCGCGCTCTGAGCGACCTCGAATCCTGCGGTATGAGAGTCCCCAAGAACCAGAATCCGGAAAACGCTAGGCGATTTTTCATAGGTATAATTCTCCTCGTCGCGGAACCCATTCTTGTTGATTTTGAAGCGCCACCTCCCGTCAACGCTCTCGTGCCAGAACTCCATATTGGGCACCATGCGGCGAATGACGAAATCACCATAGTGCGCCTCGGTGTGATTCCTTGGAAAAAGCACAATCTTATCGCCAAGCGTCCAGCGAACGCCTAGTTCGAAGGCGAGCAGAGTAAGGATCATCGAGACAAGCACTAGGCCAGAATTGATGATGAGACTGATACAGTTCTGCCTACTCATTTGAATAACAGTACGACCCGGGGATTTTGAGCCGGTCTTTCTCAGATGACTTTGGAGTTTTGAGCGATTTTCACCAATCAAATCCTATGGAGTTAGCGAGTGTGTATTGGGTTCGGTTGCTGACGAGGTGGATGTAGCATCGCGGCCCCGTTACTCCTTCGTGTATCCCGCTGCGGTTCTAGTTTTCACGATTGGAAGTTTTCTACATAGCCGCCGCTATTACCAGTTCATCTTGATAGCGCGGTTAACGATCTTGTTGAGCA
The DNA here is from genome assembly GCA_964402825.1 of uncultured Hyphomicrobiaceae bacterium. GTDB lineage: Bacteria > Pseudomonadota > Alphaproteobacteria > Rhizobiales > Methyloligellaceae > UBA2767. The sequence goes on along the minus strand of CAYOEI010000471.1, from coordinate 4,004 downwards.
GCAGCGAAAAGCGAATCCAGAGCAAATTAGGCTGTCGCAGGACAGCGGGCCCCAGGTGCGCAATGGGTCGGGCTTCAGCCGCATGATGAGGCCAACTGGAATGATCGCGACGATGAACATCAGCCCCCGAATGAGCCTCTTTGATCCAATGAAATGGGTCTTTATCAATAAGAACTGACATAAGATGCATTAGCTTCACAATCTTGCCGAACTCGAAACCGAATGAGATAGCTTCCGCGTTATCTCGCGCCCTGGTGAGCGGGTAAGATCCGGAGATAGGGCAGAAGGGGAGCAGGAGCATCCAACGACTTGTCCTGGGACTGCGCCATCAGTGCAAGCACGCCGATCCACCCGAACCAGAATACCCCATAAAATGTCCCGATGCCTTGCGTCGTCATGGAGTTCAAGGTTAACAGGATTATGGCGGCGAGAGCTGGAGAGCGGAGAGCGCGATTGCCTCTCAAGGCCGTGGCGATGCCTGAATAGAACACAAAAACGATGCTAAAGAGGCCGATCCAGCCAGCCGCCAGCCAACCTGACAGGAGGGCATTGTGGGACTGGTTGAGGTTTCGCGTGCTCAACCAATAATACTTGAGTATCAAATTCTGGTCGGCGATAAATTGAAAAAAGCGTTCCGATCCGAAACCAAAACCGAAAGGCTCGTCCTTGGACAAGGCCCAAAACATCTCCCAGACGTTATGTCGGCCTGTCGCGATCAACAGATCCTTGCGTGGCTTCTGCAGGAGCGTACTTACCACATCTACGACCACCGGAAATTCTTGCGGAAAGAAGAGGAACAGACCCGCAAATCCAAGAGTCGATACCAGCGCAATACCGGAGACAAGCCGCAATAGCATGCTCGAGGAAAGCAACGGTAGAACGCACAGTGAGACCGTAAAGCATGCTACTGTAGCGGCGGAGCCACCCACCACAAAACCAGCTAATCCCAAAGCAAAAACCAGCGGTTTGTATCGTATCGAGGAATATGGAATGAAAAGGAGCATTATCGCACATATAGCGGGCCCCAGATTGGATTTGGCTGATGAGAAAATGATGCCCTGCTGCAAGCTATCTGCAATCTCTGGTATATCATTCACAAGCCAGATAGCGATCATTATGGCCAGCACGCGGATAAAGTCTTCAAGTTTGCACAGGTTCGAGAAGACATGAATGGCGAGCATGGAATAGACCATGATCTCAAATACGCGGTAGGCGGAAAAGAGCGGGTAATATGACCACGCCGATGACACGGCATAGATGGTCATCAGGACAAACAGTGGTTTGTAGCACCTCTCGAACACGTGAGAGAGTCGCCATCGGCCCGACAGCAATAGGAATGTCAGATAAAGGCCTGCAATAATCGTAGACCCCACGGTAATGTAGTTCGATGTAGTCAAACCTTCGGTAACCAGCTTTGTGCCTAATTCGCGATTTTCCCATAAAAAGGGAATGCCCACGTACTGCAACACCAGCAACGTGAGCGCGATCCAATCAATCGTGGTGATTTGAGGCGACGATAGGGGCCGTGCTGTAGGCAAGATGCGGTAAACCAACACGAACCAAATAAGCGTTACGACACCAATAGCGAAGGTAGTGGCACTCATAAGCGGGCTCGGTTTGATAATCGCAGGGTTTCAAATTGTGAGCTGTACTCAACTCTATTTGCTAAGTTACCGGAGGCTTGTTAGCAACTTGTCTCAGTCTTGATGATTAATGCGCCACTTGATCAGAATCGCCCGCCAGCGCCTGAGGCCGTCGTCCCGTTGGACCGAAGGCCGTCAATGCACTAACATTCAAACTGGACCAATCAAGAGGGGCTGGTCACGCCTTCCTCAAGCTCGCAGCAATACGGTTGTGGCTAGACGTTTATGAGTCCACGTCCTAGGCCTGGACTCATAAACTCGCCAAGTCATTGACGTATATGCGATATTCGCAAATTCGCGGCAATGCTTAGTTTTCACTAACACATTGATTTCAAGACGCATTCTCTATTTATGAGTACAGAGCCTAATTTATTAACAACTTGCGGCAGTAAAAAGACTCTGCAAGACCGGTGGGCGACCGGCACTCTATCCCCCTAATTCGAAGTAGTGCTCTTAACGTGTCTGCGCTAAACCACTGCTTTTCGTGCTGTGATTGAAATTCCGAAACAATGATCTCAATTTTTGCTTCCGCTGTCTCTGTCGACAAAGGCACAAACACCGTAGGCTGACCCAAGTCACCTTCGTACTTGGGAATTTCATACTCAAAGATCAAATGATCCCGAAAGTGTTGCCAGGTCAGCTCTGCAACAAACCGGTGGTCCTGGTGCAAGTCCTCCCTACGATGGGTAAATACCAAGTCGGGCCTATAAGAACGAGACAACTCCCGGAAGTAATCCTTGATGGCGGTGGCATCAGAGTAAGGGAAACTCGTATCCTGAAAGCCTTGTATTTCGACTTGTTGCCTCCGAGCCCCGTCCAAAAACCGTGCTGCAGAATTCGGGGCCTCGACAGCTCTAGTCTGGTTTCCGCTCAGCACCACCCAGCGGATGTCTAGGTCATCGCGTCCTCTGAGAAGTTTTAGAATCGTGCCCCCACAACCGATCTCAATGTCATCGGCATGAGCCCCAATGCACAAAATCGACTGAATTGTATCAGGACGAAGCGAAATCATGGCTCTCAAGCTGTTGCGGCGCGAACTCGTCACTTGGACGGGTTTGATCAGCACTGTCGCTGGTATTTTCTCTTATAATTCCGGCACTCGTTGGTTGGGAGGTCAAGCGGTTAGCGGCTCGCTCCGCACTTTCCCATATCGCCCAAGGCGGCGCGCCAGAAGCATAAAGGTCATCCAAATCCTGTTTTTCCTTGAACGTATCCATGCAGCTCCAAAAGCCATCGTATGAATAGGAGCTCAGCTTTCCCTCTTGAATGAGACGGTGAAACGGCTCCTCGATCAGCTCCTCGCCGTCGTTCAGGTATTCAAAAATCTCTTTTCGAAACACAAAAAAGCCACCATTCATCAACAATCCCGACTTGGAAACAGGCTCGATGCCGCTGACGATCCCGTCTGTCAGAATGCTGACAGAATGAAAAGATTGGCTTGGCTTAACGGAAAGGAATGACGCTGTGCTCTTTCTTCTGCGAAAGGACTCAATCACGTCTGGTAAATGAACATCGCTCAATCCGTCCGTATAGTTCGCGAGGAATTCTTCTTCTCCTGCAATATGTTGTCTAACGGCCTTCAAGCGCTGGCCGATGTTTGATCGTGCACCCGTATCGACAAAAGTGATTTTCCAATCATGAATGTCGCTGTTGAGCAATTCCACCGATTGGCCACCGGACGTCAGAACAAAGTCGTTTGAGATGCACTCGTCATATTGCAGGAAATACTGCTTGATTATATTTGCATTCCATCCGAGACAGAGAATGAAGTCCTTGTGGCCATAGTGGGCGTAGTACTTCATGATGTGCCATAGGATCGGGCGGTTACCGATCTTGACCATGGGCTTGGGGATCGATTCGGAATACTCCCGCATCCGCATTCCAAATCCACCACAAAATAAGACGACTTTCATCACAGTTCGCTCGTGTTTATCGGGTTATTCTTCCGATGGTCAGTAGATGTCAGCTGACATCTGGGACCTTCGCATTTCGCTCGCAACCGAGTTAGACCTAAAACACTGTCAACTCGGGAATCGCAACAACCAGCTTCGCACCCCATTTGCGTGTGTATTCCAGTTGCGCGGAGATCTCTTCTTTCAGATTCCACGGCATGATGACGATGTAATCGGGCTTTGTATGTTCGATCTGGTCTGTCGGGAATACAGGAATATGCGTACCTGGCAGGTATTTGTAATGTTTGTAGGGATTACGATCCACGGTGTAGTCGATGAAGTCAGTTCGAACACCGCAATAATTCAGAAGCGTATTCGCCTTACCAGGTGCGCCATACCCTACGACCTGCTTGCCTTCCCGCTTGGCCTGAATCAGGAATTCGAGGAACTGACGTTTCGTTTCGCGCAC
>CAYOEI010000470.1:0-6235 GCA_964402825.1 uncultured Hyphomicrobiaceae bacterium | reverse complement strand
GCGCAATGAGCAGCAGGGCATCACCGACGGGAGAAAGAACACCTGTATCCTTTAACGCCATGGTTGCATTCTCCCAGCAGCTCATCTTGTAGCCTTGAAGGTATACTCGCAGATACGCCCTAATATTGGGTGAAGGGGAAGTATCAGTTGCCGTATCACTCTGGCTACCGGGGCGAAGCTGAGGAATAGCCCGTGAGCGAAAAGAACCGGCCGTCCCGCTCCCGCGCAGAGGAGAACAAGACGGCCGGTTATGCGTTGAAGCGGGTGTGGTCTCGCCAGCTTTTCAGGCTACCAGCTGGCGTCGACGCCCTTGTCGATCACCATAGCCAGCTCGACATATTCCTTGCAGCCCTTGCCGCAGCGTTTGCCGATCTGCTCCAGCTCAAGTTTAGCGAGGTCAAGACGTCCGGCTTTCACATAACCTTCACCGAGATATTCGCGCGCCAGGACGAAATCCGGGTCGATTGTAAGCGCCGCCTTGTAATAGCGAATCGCGGTGGTGAGGTCGCCGCTCTTGCGGTAGCTGTATCCCAGATAGTTCAACACGTGCGGGTCACTCTGGTCAGCCCTGTTAAGAACGGCAATGGCTTGTACATATTCCCCGGTCTTGGCCAGCAATCTGCCTTCAGCATAGAGATCGCCGTTCTGGTTGAGCTCCGAACTTTTCTTTTTCTTGCACTGGTTGGTGCTGGATTTCCACCAGCAGTGACTTTGAGTCAGGCAGGAATTCTTTGTCGTGTTTGCCGGACATGATGGCACCGAGGCCGGCGCGCCTCCGCCTCCGCCTCCGCCAAATGCTTCAGCGGGGGCCGGTTGCATGAATAATCCAGCGCCAATGAACGCGGCTGCCAGCAATTTTGCGTTCACACGTGAAAACGGTTGGGGAGTGGGGGACATATCCATTACCTTTCGTTTCATTGTTTGACGCTTTGGAGGGAATGAGCCCTTATCGGCGTTCGTATGACGTAAACACACTAGCTACGGAATTATTCGTTTTTTAGATGAGCGATGACATTCACCAAATTGTGAGCGCCGGTCTTGCCGAGAGTTTAGCACGTTTGTGGCGTTACGGCCTTGTCCTGTCCGGAAACCGGGACACAGCCGAGGATCTCGTGCAGGCGACATGTGTGCGCGCACTTGAGCGTTCTCATCAGTATCAGCCCGGCACCAGAGTGGACCGCTGGTTCTTTTCAATACTGAACTCAATCTGGAAGAATGATCTCCGTTCGCAAAAAATCCGTATGGGCGAGGGTTTTGTGGATGCCGAGGAGGTGCTGATCTGCGACGGCGCAAAACAGATAGAAACGAATATTCTTGCCGCTCAGGTGTTAACTGAAGTGCAGTCGTTGCCTGAAGTGCAGCGTGCGACCGTGTTCCTCGTTTACGCAGAAGGGTTCAGCTATAAAGAAGCGGCCAAGGCGCTGGACGTACCAATGGGCACGGTCATGAGCCGGCTGGCCGCCACGCGCGTTAAACTCGGCCAACTTAATGAGGATGTTTCGGCGGGCCGCAAGGAAGTGGATCGGCGCAAATGAACGATTGGCGTGATCAGGAACCGGTAACCGACGTGGATCTCGTCGCCTATCTTGATGGCAAGTTCGAGAAGGAGGACGCGGAGTGGCTCGAGCGCGAGGTCAATATGGATCGCGCGCTTGAGGAGCGGCTCGACATGATGCGCCGCGGGGACCGGTCCTTCGTGCAGGCTTATGATCTGCTGCTTCAGGATGCACCGCACAAACGCTTGAAACAAATATTGAAACTGGCTAAGGACCCGCCACCTCCGCCGGTGAAGAAACCCAAAACCCGGCCAAAGCCCGAACCCAGGCCCGAACCCAGGCCTGAAGCCGGGCCTGAACCCAGACATGCCGGGGTGCAGGTGGAAGAGGCCTGCAAAGAGCCATGGGGCGGCTGGCGCGTGCTGGCTGCTGCCGTAGTGTTGCTGGCGGTGTTCGCCGGCGGGCTGGTGACCAGCCGGTTTATCCCGCTTCCCGGCGAGCTGCCGCAAATTTCCGGTGATCCGGCAGAGCGGGGCTGGCGGGCGACAGTCGCCTATTATCAGACGCTGTTCGTGAAGGAAACGCTGGCTCAGGCCAGTGACAACGCTGAAGTTCAGGCAGCTAATTTGCGCGCCGCTCTCGCCAATGTCGGCCTCGATTTGAGCATCGGGAAAGTGAGTGTTGATCCACTTGAATTCAAGCGGGCCGAGGTGCTTAATTTCAAGGGCAAACCGCTGGTTCAGGTGGCGTATCTGTTTAACGGCGTTACGCCGGTGTCGTTCTGCATTGTTGCCGGCAAAAAACCGGCATTCGATGTGAAAGCTGAGCGGCGCGAGGGGCTGAACATCGCCCATTGGCGCAGCAGTGAATATGGATTCATGGTCATCGGCGATGTGCCGCAAGAAGAGTTGAACCGGATTGCGCGGAAGCTGAAACAGCAGGTGTCATGATCGGATCATGCTCTAGGCCTCAATTAGCCACCGGCTTAAGTTCGCCATCAATCACGTAGCGCAGAACAGCGACAATCTGTTCTGGCGTTTCCGCGACGGCCTGCGCGGCGGCATCGACCTCTTTCAGGGCGTGCGCGTGATCGGGGCCATGCATGATGATGATGGGTTTGCCAAGCGCGGCTGCGTACCCGGCATCGAATGCCGCATTCCATTGCTTGTACTGGTCGCCGAACCGGACGATGACGATATCGGCCCGCTCGATCAGCGTGCGCGTGCGGATGGCATTGACACTGGCGCCTTTGCGGTCTTTCCAGAATGAATTTTCCTCATCGCCAAGAATCGCCACGCCGCAATCATCAGAAGACCCGTGATCGGTCACTGGAGCAAAAAACTCCACCGGCAAGTTTGCGTCCGCCGTTCCGCTCTCAATCTGCTCGCGCCAGTCGGTGTGGATTTCGCCGGAAAGATATACCCGCCAGTTGCTCATTGCCTACGCTCCAGTCATTGCCATTCGCGGCGCCATCCCTTGGCCGAGCCTATAGGGGAAGTGACGCTCAAGGTCGAGGGCCGGCATGTGGCTGATTAAATATCGGTCAGCCATGGAATCCGGACTGCCAACTAAGACCATGTGCTTAGGCCGTTTTGAGCATTGATATCAATAGCTGAAATTCTAGACTGCAAGAGACCAACATGGACCGCGCCATACCGGAGATAATAAATGTCAGAATTCGTCAAGAAGAATACATGGGTGATACCGGCAGCTGGATTTGCTGTTTTGATCCTGGCGGGAATTGCTTTCTCGTAAATCCATTGAGACTGTGAATGATCTACAAGGGGGGCTGGGCCTCCCTTTTTTCATTGGCAGGTGATTCAGAAAATGAACCGCTAAAGACCCTTGGATAGATTCCCAACCAGCAATACAACATAGCCAATGACAACAACCCGAAAAGCGTTATCGCTGATATATGGGAATGACCTAGGTGCCGCCAGGATTGCGAGAACCGGTGAAATGAGAAATATGGGTGTGGTTGGTAAGCTGAGGTTCATAACTCCCTCCAATTGATTGACGCGGGCGAGTCTAGTCGTATTTTATTTTTGTAGAAAGATGAGAGCGGGAGGATGTCGATATGCATCCAATAAAGAGACTGGTTCTGGGTGTGCTGCTAATGGGTCTGTTGCTGGCGGGCGTGGCGTTTGCCCTGCCGCAGCGGATAACGGTCGCGCGGTCCACAATTATCAATGCTCCGGAGACGGATGTTTTCCCTTATGTGAATTCCTTCAAGCGCTTCAATCAATGGTCGCCCTGGGCGGCGCGCGATCCTGAAACCAAATATGTGTTTTCCGGACCCGAGCAAGGGGAGGGTGCACGTATGGTATGGAGCAGCGTAAATTCGGATATTGGAGAAGGGTCGCAGGAAATCATTGAAAGCCGGCCCAGCTCTTATGTGGAGGTTGCACTCGACTTCGGTGAGATGGGTAAGGCTGTTGCATCCTATCAACTCCACCCATCTGGTGCGGGCACGCGGATTGTCTGGGTATTCAACACCGATGTCGGGAACAACCCGTTTCAAAGATGGATGGGTCTGATGTTCGATCGCTGGATTGGCAAAGACTATGAAGAAGGTCTTGAGCGGCTTAAGCAGATCGTCGAGACGGCCCCATAGGGATGCAAGCCGGGAGGGACGCAAGCAAGGAGGCACACAAGCCGGGGGAGGCACGCAAGCAGAGAACAAAAACCTTCTCATGCGTTCAGATAAATACCTGACCGCTCAGTCAATTAAACTGCGCGAATTAACGTGAATGGCGGCTAAACACCTTTCAGGTAAACACCAGCCGTCATCACACCCCACGCCGCTGCGGCAATCCAGAAGGCGAGATTCATCGAGATTGCTGCAATTCCGAACACGTTGACAAAATAAATGATGAGCGCGATGACGCCAAGGGCGACGGAAATGTTGAAAACCATTTTGGTTGGCGGAGTTAGTTTGGCCATTGGTTCCTCCATATGTGATTCGCGAGTCTCAAGAGTATCACGCGGGTATCTTCAGTTTAATATGAAATGAGCACGGACTGGCCGCGGCCGGCCCAATCGGGTGATTGAGGAGAAATGGGACAGGACCCGAAAATTGATCGCTTCTTTGTCTGCATCGGGGCGCAGAAGGCGGGAACCACGTGGCTGGCGAGGGTGTTGTCGCGGCATGATGAGGTGTTCGTCACCCCGGTGAAGGAAATCCATTATTTCGATCACATCACAGGGCTGACGTCACATCTCAGTGCGCGCAAACGCCGCTCGCGTTACCGCAAATTTTACCAGCGCATGTGGACCCAGTGGTACAGATGGCGGCACTACCGTTCTCAAATGCCATGGTATCGCAGCTATATGCGCGCCGAGCTTGACGACGAGTGGTATGCCTCGCTGTTTAAGGAGCGTTCGGGCAAGAAGATTGCCGGGGAAATGACACCCGAATATGCCCTGATCGGAGAAGCGGGTTTCAGGCACCTCGCGAAACTCGCGCCAGAGGCTCGCGTCATTTTTATTATGCGCAATCCCGTGACCCGGGCCTGGTCTCAGCTGCTGCATCTGTGCCGTGTCCGCAAGCTTGACGCTGGCAGGCTGAGTGTTTCCGAATTGATTGAAATGGCGGGAGAGGAACGCTTTGAAGCGCTTTCGGACTATCTGCAGGTTCTCGATGCGCTTGATAAGGTATTTCCGCCGGGCCGGGTTCTGCTGGAATTCTATGAGGACATTCACGCCGACCGGGAGGCTGCGCTGTCGCGGGTCTGCAGCTTTCTGGGTGTTGATTTTGATGCCGGTGCTTTTCGTGGCATTGAGAAGCAATATAACAAATCTCAGGCCGTAATAATGCCAGCCGACCTGGGCACGCATATGAGGGGTAAATATAGCGATATGGTTCGCCAGGTGGAACAGCGGGTAGGGCGTATTCCCGATGCATGGCGCAGTGAATTCGATACGCGATCACGCTAAGTTTCGGGCCGGACACTAAGATGAGACCGATATGACTTCACGCAATTCAACTGACACACAAGATGGCGCTGCCCGCCACAAGGCCCATTGGACCATTTTTCTGCCCGCGATTTTCATCGCCTTGTTGTATGGCGGGTCGTGGCTTTTTTTGCTGGCGGCGGGGAAGGGTGATACGGCGCTGGCCCGGATTACGCTGCTGGTGCTCATGATGGTGGTGCCTGTCCTGCTGGTGCGCGCCTATCTGCGCTTCCAATCCTTCGGGCTGCTGATTGGCCGCCAGGCTATCACCTACAGGAGGGGGTGGATGCGGCCGCGCTGGCACCGCATCCAGATGGATGGTCTTTTGAGCGTGCGTGCGGTTCAATCGCCCATCAGCAGGCTTTTCGGTGGCGGCGCCCTTGAATTTATCGGTGTCGATGGCCGAAAATTCAGGTTCTATGACGTCCAGGACCCGGATCAGGTAGCGCGCCAGATATCACGGCGTGTGGGGGTCATGAGGTCACGTCTCAAACCCATCTAGCACGAAAAATTTTAAAATTTGCGCCCGCGCTTCGTGATAACCGAGCTGCGCAGATGGCGCCACAGGCTCAGGGTTATTGCCGTCATCGCGGCGAAGAACAACGCCATTACGGCTATCATCCACGAGCGGCCCATTGTCGAAGGCACTCCCGCAACTGGAAGGATGTCTGTTCCGCTCTTTGCTTTCTTCAATGCCATTCTGGACATCCCGGCAGCCGGTTTTGCTGAATTGTCCCGTTTTTCATGCGTGCGGTCTGGCGTGTAAATATTAAGGGCGTCAGTCT
>CAYOEI010000469.1:0-3774 GCA_964402825.1 uncultured Hyphomicrobiaceae bacterium | reverse complement strand
TCATCGGCCTGGCGGCAAAGAGTGCCATTCTCATCGTCGAATTCGCCAAACAGCTGCGCGAAGAGGGCAACAGCATAGTCGACGCGGCTGAGACGGCCGCGCGTTTGCGGTTCAGAGCGGTGCTGATGACCGCCCTGTCGTTTATTCTGGGTGTGGCGCCGCTGGTCCTTGCGACCGGGGCTGGAGCGGCGAGCCGGGTTTCAGTAGGAATAACCGTGTTTGGCGGAATGCTGGCGGCGACCATCCTCGGCGTCGTCTTCATTCCGGTTCTCTATGTCGTATTCCAGAATCTACGTGAAAAGATAAAACAGCCCAAGGCGCAGACGGCCAAAGGCAAAGCATGAGGTTAGGGTCGGAACCCTAATCAAACAGGGCGTCGATGTCTTCCTGGGTGGCGACGTTTTCATCCGCCTCAAGCGCGGGACCATTCAGCAACTCTTCGTGGTCGGTTTGGTCGGGCAAATCAATTTTTTTGATGTCCTTGAAGCTTTCGATACCTCCCCAGATCTCCATCATGCGATCGACGCGCTGTTCGATGAAACGGAACGCATTCACAACTTTAGTGATCCGCTGCCCGGTGAGATCCTGGAAGTTGCAGGCTTCAAAAATTTTAATGACCTGTTCCTGAATATCGCAAGCTTCATCCTTGTTGCCCTGCTGCCTTAGCGCGGCGATCAGGTTGGCGGCTTTGTTATCGATTTCCTCCGCCGCCGAGAGAATCTCCTCGGTTGCCTGTTCCGTTCCCTTAACAATCGCCCCCAATTCGTCCGTCATCCGCGACACTTTCAGATCTTCGCGCCCCGCGTCATGCAGAGTGGCAATCTCCCGTTTAGTCTCGGCGATCGCAGTATGAATCTGGGTGAGTTCATCCTTGATTTTTTGCGCTTCCTGCAAGTCGCGCTGGCAGGTTTCCACCACTTTCTGAGAAAGGGATTCCTGCGGATCGGCATGCCCACGCAACGACGCAAGCGCACTCATGATCTCTTGATGGCGCTCTTGCTCTGAACTGCGGCAAGAAACAATAGAAGGTTTGTCGTTAGAATTCCTGTTCGCGCGCTCGACACGAAACACACGATTGGGTGCAACAGCCATTTTCCCCTCCCCCCTTTTTATAACAAGCCGATATTGAGTCAAAATCCCTAAAAATGTGTTCATCGGACAACAAACCCAAAGGGGCAAGCAGCAGCGATTTCTGACTGGTAAAACGCCATAAACCCGCGCCATCGATCATGGGAAGCGCTGGATTTTAAGACAGGAGTTCGTAAGCCGGCAGGGTAAGGAATGGCGCAAGCTCGTCTGACTCTGACAAAGACTTGAATATGTTTATCGCTTCAGGGAAACGTCCAGAATCATATAGCTCTGCCCCAAAAGTCTCGCGCAGTTTGGACATTTCATCATCAAGAAGCCCGCTCACCATTTGCGGCGTCACCTCGCGCCCATCTTCAAGCCCGGCGCCATGTTTCTGCCACTGCCAGAGCTGCGTGCGGGAAATTTCCGCCGTCGCGGCGTCCTCCATGAGATTGTAAAGCGGCACCGCACCGTTCCCGCGCAGCCACGCCTCGATATACTGGATCCCGACGCGAATATTGGTGCGCAACCCCTCTTCGGTCCGTGTTCCGTCATGAATTTCAAGCAGATCAACCTGAGTGACGGGATCGCCCGGCGGCATCATCGAAAGCTGATTGTCACCCACCATCAGGCGCTCGAACACCTCGCGGGCGATCGGCACAAGATCAGGATGCGCGACCCAGCTGCCATCGCAGCCTTCATTGACCTCACGCTCCTTGTCTTTTTTGACCGCGGCCATTGCTTTTTCATTTATATCGGGTTCGCGCCGGTTCGGAATCTGCGCGGCCATGCCGCCCATCGCAAATGCGCCGCGCTTGTGGCATGTGCGCACCAGAAGGCGCGCATAAGCACCAAGAAATGCCTTCCCCATGACAACCTGCTGGCGCTCAGGGAGCGTGTATTCCGGTTTGTTCCGAAGCACCTTGATGAAGGAAAATATGTAGTCCCAGCGCCCGACATTCAGCCCGGCTATGTGATCTTTCAGCACATAGAGGATTTCATCCATCTCGAAAGCGGCCGGAAGCGTCTCGATCAGTACGGTTACCTTGATGGTTCCGATTGGTAACCCAAGTGCCTCCTGAGCATGAACGAACACGTCGTTCCACAGTTTGGCTTCCTGGTGGCTTTCAAGTTTGGGCAGGTAGAAATAGGGTCCGGTGCCCTTATCCAAAATACGTTTTGCGTTATGGAAAAAATAAAGCCCGAAATCGACGAATGACGCAGCGATCGGAGCGCCATCAAGATGGATATGGCTTTCAGGCAGATGCCAGCCGCGCGGACGCACAAGCAGCATCGCCGGGTTTGCGCCAACCTCATAATTCTTGCCCGACTTTGGATCGGTGAATGTCAGATCATCCTTCCAGTAATCAAGCAGGGCAATATGCCCTTCAACGATATTCTCCCAGGTCGGTGAGAGCGCGTCTTCGAAATCCGTCATGAAAACATCGGCGCCTGAGTTAAGCGCATTGATCACCATCTTGCGTTCGCTCGGCCCGGTCAGTTCAACCCAGCGCTTTTGCAGATCATCGGGAATGCCGGAGATTTTCCAGTCACCCTCGCGGATATCTTTTGTTTCGGATAGAAAATCCGGCAGCGCACCAGCATCCCACTTCGCCTGCCGGGTTTCGCGCTCGCTTAGCAACTCGCGGCGCGTCGCATCGAATTTGCGAGCGATACCGGCCACGAATTGCAGCGCATCCTTTGTTAAAACCCGCTCATAGCCAGGCTTGATAGAGCCCTTGATCTCCAGGCCCTCGGGCGTCTCTATATCTGCGGTTTCCGTGCCGCTCATTACGTTCTTCTCCAAGCCTTGTTTTTTATTTTCTGCCCTGCCGTAGCGGGCTCATCAATCAATTCTCTTACGCTCTTCACGCGATCTTCCAGGGACCGCAACTCTTCAGGACATGGGCCGCCCATGGCCCATTCCAGAAGTTCCACTGTGTGAACAATCGGGATGGTGCTCGCACCCTGCAATTGGGTGATACAGCCTATGTTTCCAGCCGCGATGAGATCCGGCGCCGTGCTCTCGATATTCAAGATTTTGCGATCGCGTAACTCCTCGGCCAAATCAGGTTGCAATATATTGTAGGTCCCTGCGGACCCGCAGCAAATATGACCTTCGGGTATGTCGACAACGCTGAAACCCGCCTGCTCAAGCAGCTCCCGAGGCTGGAAGTTCAGACGCTGGCCATGTTGCATGGAGCATGCGGAGTGATAGGCCACCTTGATATCCGACCATCTTTCAGGCGCACGCAGGCCCAGCTCATGAAGAAATTCAGTGATATCCATGGTGAGGCTCGATATTTTGTCCGCTCGTTCGCGGTACCCTTCATCATGGGCCAGCAGATGGGCATAGTCCTTGACCATGGTCCCGCAGCCAGACGCATTGATCACTATGGCGTCGAGCGGATCATGCCGCATGGCGGCGGACCAGGCATCGACGTTGCGCCTCGCCGCCTCCAAGGCCCGCTCTTCCTTGCCCATATGGTGCACCAGCGCTCCGCAGCACGCCTGATCCTCGGCAATCACCACTTCCACGCCGTGGCGGGTCAGCAGCGAGATGGTCGCCTCGTTGATGGATGGGCGCAGCGGCTGCTGGGCGCAGCCGGTCAGCAGCGCGACGCGCTTTTTGCGTGTTCCGCGCGCAGGAATAACCCCTGGCTCGATAACGCGGCCCACACGGCCAGCCGTAACGGCAAGATCCAG
>CAYOEI010000468.1:0-3362 GCA_964402825.1 uncultured Hyphomicrobiaceae bacterium | reverse complement strand
CTTAAAACCGGCGCCAAGCTGCTGACGAGGACCGTGCGGGTTGAGCGGCCCGAAGGCGACGTCGCGCCGGGGCTTGGACGCGTTCAGAATGAACATCCGGAGGTTCAGATGGGCAGCTACCCGTTTTTCGCCAAGGAGAAGCTGGGCACCCACCTGGTTTTGCGCTCTGACGATAAGGGAAAACTGGATGAAGCGCTCAAATCGATCTGGCGGATGCTGGAGGCCGAAGGCTTCACGCGCTTTGCATCGGAAGTTGCGCCTGATGAGTCTGCGGACTGAGGGCGGGCGCGCGAAATGATCCATCCCTGCCATGCGCAAAATCTCGGCTCCTGGGACCAGGTGAGCTGTTATTGCGAGCGGGCGCTCAACCCGGATTTCTGGGCCGAGCCGCTCAACGCCATGTCGAACCTTGCGTTCCTCATAGCCGCCCTGTTGGCCTACACCGATTTGCGGGTGAGGGGGCCAAAGCGCGGCGGACCCGCCATCCTTGGCCTTATTGGCCTGCTGATGGCGGTGGGCGCGGGGAGTTTTCTGTTCCACACTTTTGCGACAGGGTGGGCGCGGCTGGCCGACGTGACGCCCATCGCTCTGTTCATCACTCTCTACATGGTGCTGGCGCTGCGCTGGTTCCTGGAACTGAGCATCTGGAGCGCCGTCGCCCTATCTGGCGCGGTGGTGGCCCTGACCGTAGCCATGTTCCTGTGCGGCGGCGTGCTGCCCGAAGGGCTGTGCAGGGTGCTCAGCACGTCCCTGAGCGGGTCCCTGGCCTATCTGCCGGCCCTCATTGCACTGGGGGGTGTCGGGACCATTTTATACCGGCGAAAACACCGCGCCACCGACTGGGTGCTCTCGGCCATGTGCGTGTTCACGGTTTCCCTCATTTTGCGCACCCTTGACGGCTGGCCAAAGGGAAACGCGATCGGGTGCATGGTGCGCGAGATGGGCGAGCGAACGGTTTACCTCGGCACCCACTCGGCGTGGCATATCCTCAATGCCGTGACGCTCTATTTGCTGCTGCGCGCGTTGATCGAGAATTCGCCGACGTCACGCTCTGCATAATGTTTTCACGACTTTTTTTCACTCACCTTTGAACCTTTTTCCGCTCCCCGCGACCAATGACTATCGGGCGGGATGAAGGATCACACATTTTACATAGGAACGCCGTTCAACCGCCCTCCATCACTTCAAACCCTTGGGAGGGTAACATGTTGAAGAAATTAGCGAAAACAGCGCTCACCGCAGCTACGATCCTCGCAGGCGCAAGCGCCGCAAATGCAGCGAGTGTTGACAGCGCTCAGCTCAATCTTGGTTAATCCGGTAAAATCACCGTCATCGCCGAGGATGGCAAAACCTATTCGAAGCTGGAATCCACCGACCTCAATTTCAACGGCAGCCTGAATGTCACGATGGAGTTAGGTTTTCTAAGGGGAGCCGCCATTTATTTGGGTGGTTGCGGCGCGCTTTGCGTTGACGGGTTCGGTTTCAAACGGCTCTTTGCCGACGTCTATATCCCTTCCAAGCTGGACGTAGATCAGGATGTCTCGTTCGATGTATCCGCCGACGACTTTCCGCAGGGACTTTCCCAAAACGTACAGGCATCCAAAATCTTTGGGGCCTGTGCCGCCAAAATGCGCGGAAGCATCATCAAGACCGACAAGACGTTTACGCATTTGGTAGATGTCACTCTAGGCCTTGGTTTTGTGAAGGCAGATGGATATGAATTCAACGGCAGCGCAGAAGTCGTCGTCGATCATGACTGGTGGGCTAACTACACAGTGCCCGTCCAGGTGACCTGTAAGGCGCTCGACGGGCCGAAGCTGCCCAGCGACGTCGCTTTCGACCATGGAGAATTCAAGGTCAAGGATATCAAGCTGTTCCTGTCGACATACTCCAATGCCGTCACCAAGCCCAACCCGGCCACGACCTGCAAGAAGGGCCAGATAAAGGTTCGCCTCACGGCAAGCAAGGCCGGCAACGCCAAGTTCAATCTATGGACAAAGATTGGCAATGGCGCCATGACCAGCAAGGTCATCGACGCCTGGGCATTCCATGACGGCAATGGCGGTTTTGAGGCCGAACATGTGGAGTGGGTGTCGGTCAACAAGACGACCTTTATGCAGGCCAAGGCCGAGGAAATGGTCAGCGCCTTCGGGAAATCAACGCCCTGGAAGGACATCACGCTGCAGTGCAAAAGCGGTGGTTTTGCGACCGATACGTCCGACTACAAGGCGACGGCCAGCCTGCTGATCAGCGATACGGGCGGCAACAGATGCCCACGGCCCGGCCAGGTCGGATTTACCTTCAAGGCAAACTATTCCTTCCCGATCAAGTACCGGCTGACATGCAATAACGGTATCGACCAGACCGGCTCGCTACAGCCAACCAAGAGTGGCGCGGACTGGAAGGCGCAAAATCTGGTGTTGTTCCAGACTAAGAAAACCCAGTTTATGGGCTGTGCTCTCAAGCTTATCCGGAATGGCAAAACCTCGATCGCCGCTCTTGCGAACAAGCAGTTCATTTGTAAAACGCGTGCTGTAGATACAGGCTCGGACGAACTGGTGCAGGACACCAATCGAGATGAGCCGCTCGTTCCCCCGGCGAAATATGACGGCGAGTTGACCATCGCGGACTCGGCCCTGGTGAAGCGCAATCAGTGCCCGCGTCAGGGGCAGGTCGTGTTCAAGATCAACTCCAACCGCAGCAACGCCGTTTCCTATCGCCTCGACGGCAGCAACGGGCAGTCGTGGACGGGCACCGTGCAGATGTTCCCCAAGGGGCCCGGCAAATATCAGGGCGTCGGCGCCAAGACCTTTAATGTCTCCAAGACCGAAAACATCACTTATGCGCTCAAGCGCGTGAAGGGCAACAAGGCCTATGTGCTGGACTTCCGCGCAATGCAGTTCACCTGCATCAGGCCCAACGTGGAAACCGGCTCGAACGACATCAAGGTCGCACCGAAGCCGAACACTGGCAGCGCCCGTGTGCCCGCGACGCCTAATGTGGAAAAGGTCGCGAACGGCATCAAGGTCGCACCGAAGCCCAACGCTGATGCCGCAGCCAAGCGTAAGCGCGAAGCTGATGCCACGAAGCGTAAGCGCGAAGCTGATGCCAAGAAGCGTAAGCGCAAGGCCGATGCCACGAAGCGTAAGCGCGAAGCTGACGCCGAGAAACGCAAGCGTGAAGCTGCCATTGCAAAACGCAAGGCTGCCGCCGCGGCCCTGGCAAGACGTAAAGCCAAGCTCAAGAAGCGCAGGACGTCGAGCAACAGCACGGCGGCGAGAGTGATGCGCCTGCGCTAGATAAAATTTGAAACCATGCAAAGGAAGAAAGCGCGCCTCATACGGGGCGCGCTTTTTTTATCG
>CAYOEI010000467.1:0-18328 GCA_964402825.1 uncultured Hyphomicrobiaceae bacterium | reverse complement strand
CCGATGAATGTGGAGGCAAAATAGGGGGCGAACAGAAAGGTCAGAACGAGAGTGTAGAAGGGCTGCGCTGCCCAGTCGAACATGACCCAGCCAGCCAGGGCGCGAGGGGGCGCGGATTGCATTTCACTCATCTCCAGGATCACTATCTGACGGGTCAGGCCCGGTTACAATTTGCGCAAATGCCCGACCGCGACCATCAGTCGTGACAAGGTCGCCTCGCCGCTATCCAGAATATCACTCAAGGCCCGTTTCGTACGTTCCGCTGGTTTCTGATTGGCCTTCAACCATGCATCGAAACCGCCCTTTTTACCTTTGCTGGAGCGCACAACATCGCGAACGATGGATCGTAGCACATCGGAAATTGCGCCAATGGCTGAGTTGATTGCCAGCCGGTCGTAATAGTCGGAGACCAGGAGTTGCTCGCCTGCGGCTTTGAGTATGCCCAACCGGAAATAAGCGGCGGTATCAAAATGCAACTTGGCAATTTCCGCGACGGGCCGCTTTACGTTTTGCGCCACCATGACCATATCCGGGGCATTAGCCAGGAACCGCAGCTCAGCCAGTGCGCGGGCCAGTTCGGCAGGCACGCCAATACCGGTCAGCTCATCTTTATCAGAGTTCAAATATCCAATTTGGGTCTCGTTCAGAACGGACTTGAGTACTTTTGAAACTTCACCGTTCCCCGAGCGGTAAAGATCAATGACGCCGGTCAGGCCTTTGGCGAAGGAAACATGGTGCATGAACCATGCGGTCTGGGTGCGCACCATGTCCTGGACCCGCAGATAGAGGTCGAGCTGAACATCCCCAGGCAGCTTGTTGTCGAGCTGATCGATCTTCTCGAACAACTCCTCCACGCCGAAGACGGCCTGAACGGCGGTAAAGGCGAGCACCACATCTTCGGCGGTCAGACCGGTAATGTCCTTCAGACGTGACACCATGGAAACGTCGCCACGGTTGATAATGGAATTGGTGAGCCGTGTGGCGATAATCTCGCGCCGCAGGCGATGCGATGCTATTTCTTCGGGATAGTTCTTCAAAAGGGTCTTTGGAAAATAACTCTCCAGCTCACGCTCGAAATAAGGTTCATCGGGAACTTTTGACGCCACCAGTTCATTGAACAGGTCGATTTTCGCATACGCCAGCAGCACCGCTAACTCAGGCCGGCACAGCCCCTCGCCGGCCATCTCCCGCTCGGCGATTTCAGTGTCGTCGGGCAGGAATTCAAGCGCCCTGTCCAGCAGTCCCGATCCCTCAAGGGAGCGCATCAGCCTAGCCTGGAAACCCAGATCCGACACACCGTGACGCCGGTCCAATGAAATCGCCAGCGATTGCAGATAATTGTTCTCAAGGCAGGCCTCAGCGACCTCTTCCGTCATCTTGGGCAGGAAGGTATTGCGCTGCTCAAGGGTAAGTTTGCCAGCGGCAATCGCCGCACCCATGGCGATTTTGATATTGACCTCCAGGTCCGACGAGTTGACACCGGCGGAGTTGTCTATGGCGTCGGTATTCACGCACCCGCCAGCGCGTGCAAATTCGATACGGGCATCCTGCGTCATGCCCAGATTGGCTCCCTCGCCAATGACCCTTACATTCAGCTCATGGGCCTTCACGCGTATTGAATCATTCGCGCGATCGCTGATTTGTTCATCGCTCTCGACCGCGCCGCCAACATAGGTGCCGATACCGCCAAACCAGAGCAAATCGAATTTACCCTTGAGCAGTGCGTGAATAAGTTCGTTAGGCGTGACTTCGCTCTGGTCGAGCCCCGAAAGCTCCTTGATATGGCTGTTCAGCTTGATGGATTTTGACGCACGGGAGAATATGCCGCCCCCCGAAGAGATAAGTTTGGTGTTGTAATCCTGCCAGCTTGAGCGGCCCTTGACGAACAGCCGCTTGCGTTCTTTCCAGCTCGCGGCCGGGTCAGGGTCGGGATCGATGAAAATATCGCGGTGATCGAACGCAACAATCAGCCGGATTTGCTTTGACAGCAGCATGCCGTTGCCGAACACGTCGCCGGACATATCGCCGATACCAATGACGCTGAATGGCGAAGTTTGTATGTCCCGGTTCATCTCGCGGAAATGCCGCTTGACCGATTCCCATCCGCCGCGCGCTGTGATGCCCATTTTCTTGTGATCGTAACCAACCGAACCGCCGGACGCGAAGGCGTCACCCAGCCAGAAGCCGTGATCGACCGAAATTTCATTGGCGTAATCGGAGAAGGTGGCCGTACCCTTGTCAGCCGCCACCACCAGATAGGGGTCGTCACTATCGAAGCGCACGGTGTCTTTTGGCGGCACGACCTTGCTGTCGACGAGATTGTCAGTGAGCAGCAGCAGGTTCTTGATGAATCTTTGATAAGCGGCGATGCCGATCTTCATGAATTCGTCGCGATTGGCAGCCTTTGAGAGATGTTTGGGAACGAACCCGCCCTTCGATCCGGCAGGTACGATAACCACATTCTTGACCTGCTGCGCCTTGGCGAGGCCAAGGACCTCGGTGCGGAAATCCTGTGCCCGGTCCGACCAGCGCAAACCGCCGCGGGCAATCCGCCCGCCGCGCAGATGCAAGCCTTCGACATCGGTCGCGAACACGAAAATTTCAGCAATCGGCCTGGGATGAGGCGCGCCATCGACGTTTTCGCTGTCAAACTTGAAGGAAATCTCCGGCAGCGGTCGGCCATCAGATCCCTTCTGGTAGAAATTTGTTCTAAGCGTCGACTGGATCAGATTGAGATAGTGCCGAATGATCCGGTCTTCATCGAGAGAGGGGATATCATTCAGCGCTGCCTCAATAGCATCGGCCAGGGGCCTGGTTGCCTTGCGCCGTTGTTGGGTGGACTTGCCAGTTGAAGGGTCGAACAGGGTGCGGAACATCGCCATCAGTTTGCGTGATATTTGCGCGTGGCGAAGCATCGTATCGGCCAGATACGCCTGACCGAATGGCGCGCCGATTTGGCGAAGATAAGATCCGTACGCTCTGATGACAGCGGCTTCCCGCCAATCCAGCCCGGCGCTTAAAACCAGTTTATTGAACGCATCCGAGCCCGCAAGCCCCCGCCAGACGGCGAGAAAGCACTGTTCAACCCGGGCTTCGCAATCCGCAAGCTCGATGGTCTCACCTTGAGGGTGTTCGAGCACCATGTCGTGATGTGCGAGCGGCAGCGTATCACCGTTCATCTGCGGCGTTATCCTGCGGGACCGCTCGTCGATAACGGAAAAACCCATATTTTCCAGCACCGGAACGCGCCGGCTCAGGGGAATCGGTCCGTGCAGATGATATAGCGCCACACGCAGCCGTTCAGGAGCATCATCGTCATTGCGGTAAAAATAGACTGCTACCGGATCGCTGTCGCTAAGCGCCTCGAACTGGGCGATATCGCGTGTCGCGCGCCCGACCCCGAATGCAGCCTGATAGGGTGCGGGGAATGCACCACGGTATTTAAGCGCCAGTATTGCGCCAATCCCGCTTCCTGTCCCGGCCAGCTCTTCGTCCAGCCGGTCTTCCCAGGTGCGGACAATCTGCTCAATATTCTCGTCGAGAAAAGCCTGCGCCGGCGTTGGCGTCTTGCCCTCGGTGCGGCCGATTATGAAATGGATGCGCACCAGCGGACCTTCGGGGAAGAAAGGATAATAGGCGGACAACCGGCCTTTGTAGGTCTCGGCCAGGAACTCGCCAATCTGAATGCGCACATCCGTGGAAAACCGGTCACGAGGCACATAGGCAATGACCGACACAAAGCGGTCGAATTCGTCTATCCGGGAAAACGCGCGCGCGCGCGGCCGCAGATCAAGCGACTGAATGCCGGAGGCGGTTTCGAACAGTTGATCGACGCCAATCTGGAAAAGTTCGTCACGCGGGAAGGTTTCGAGCACATTCAGCAGCGCCTTGCCGGTGTGAGAGTTCGGCGAATGTCCTGAACGGTTGAGCACCACTTCAACCTTCTGGCGCAGGAACGGGATATTTTTGGTCGAGCGCGTATAGGCGGCTGATGTGAACAGCCCGACAATCCGCAGCTCTCCGGAAATCTCACCGTTTTCCCCATAAATCTTGACGCCGATGTAATCCATATAGGTGCGCCGGTGGACGCGAGAGCGCACATTAGCCTTGGTGATGATCAAGGGCGCCGGCGCCAGGAAGAATTTTCGTATTTCCGGCGTCATGTCTACGGACTGATCGCCGCGCCTCAGCACAGTGACTTTTGGATCGCGCAACAGGCCGAGACCTGAACCGCCTACCGGTTTGAGGTGTCCCACCTTTCGTCCGCCGACGAAGGAAAAGGCCCGCATTCCGAGTAGCGTGAAATTGTTGTCGAGGAGCCATTTCAGGAATTGAATGGATTCGGCCAGATCGGAAACCGATATGGATGGCGGCGCAGTTGTGTAAGCATCTACGGCGCTTTCCAGCCGCAGCAGCATGGGACGCCAGTCAGCCACAACGGTCCTGACATCATCAAGGATTTCAGCCAGTGTCTTCTTGAGATCCGCCCGCTCGGAATCAACTTTGATCCGGGCAACATGGACATGGATAAAACTTTCCCTGATGGCGGATTCTGCCGCCTTGGCACTAACCCTGGCCAATGTCTTGATGTGCTGTTTGGAGTCTCTGGTTACATGCAGGGCGGGATGGAAAACGTTCAGAACACGCAGTCCGCGCTCCTGGATTTCACCCAATACGGAGTCCAGCAGAAACGGCATGTCTTCGTTCAGAACTTCTATGATCGTGATGCCGCTTAAGGGACCGCGATCATCATCGGGATTGTAAACCCGCAGTTTATGTTTCCCGGGTTTGCGCTTAAGGGCGAATTCCCACGCCGAGAGTACAAGTTCACCAGCCGCACCGGGCGAGTACCCATCAAAATCCACATCTTGCGAGCTATGAAGAAGAGCTTGCGCAAAAGCTGTTCTTCTTTTGCCAGCACCAGAACCAGAAATTGTTTTGAAAACCGATTTAATGAAAGGCTGTTCTTTTGAACGCGCAGTCCCCGTCATGGTACGCTCCGCTATCTGTTACAGAAGAGACACATCACTATGACACGCGATTGCGATTCACGTCTCACTCCAGACCCCGGAGAGTGGCCCGGGCATCCTTCGAAGACAAGTGAAAAGGCGGCGAGTAACCCTGAACGTCAACAGCCTGCTATTTATGAGTTCATGACCTAGTCCGCCTTGTTGAAGATAGCGGCATCCTCGGCAATTTTCAGAATTGCCAGCGCCTTGCCGAAGGCTTCGCCGGCCTGCTCTTTATTACCGGCCTCAAGCGCTTCGCGTCCCTTGGCGATGTGCGCGTCAAGTTCCGTTTTCTGCTTTGATGTTACAGGCAGGTTTTTCTCCTGCAATTCCTGTATGGACTGCAGTTGCTCCTCCGGAGTGCCCGGCCCCAGGCAGCCTGCCAGAAAAAGACTGGCAGCCAGTGCGATTGCGCGGAGCGGTAGTGCGGTCATAAGGTTTTCCTCTCAAGCCAAGTTTCTCGAACTGGTTAGAATGTTTTTCGCACCCTGGCCACATGGCTTTGGTCTATGCTCTTCATTCAAGCATAATCAGATGATTAGGCAATTCATCCTTATCAGCGCTGTCAGGCGGAAAATGTTCCGTCAGCACGCCGCCGCAAATTTTGATCGCCGCGACAAGACCGCCGCCCGCCCGCCCCTGTGCGATTTCGGCGGTAAGCCCGGCCACGGCATCATCCCATATCCCGGGCGGGACTTTTTTGTAGATGCCTTCATCGGCGATAACCTCCACGTAGCGTTCCGCCACCGATATGAAAATAAGGACACCTGTCCGGCCCTTGGTGGTGTGCAGGTCCTGGGAGAGGAATTGCTCCAACGCGCGGGCATGGGCGCGTGCGCGTTTTATCGCCCCTGGCACCAGCGCCAGACGCAGGGGGCGCCAAAGTATCGCCATCGCGATCGTCGCGAACACCGCCAGTTGCGCCGCGTAGATGGTGGTGGCAGGCGCCTTTGTCAAAGTGAACGCGAAGAGCGGGAGCGCCAGAGCCAGCAGGGCGGCCCAGAGCAACGGGATGAAACGATAGTCATCGCTTGAATGGGCCACCACGGCGACGATTTCGCCGCTCGTTTTCTTCTCGGCCGCCGCGATTGCGCGGGTGATACGCTGGCAATCCTTTTTCGAGATTATGTCCATTTCCCTACCAACTTCCCGACGATCCGCCGCCGCCAAAACTCCCGCCGCCGCCGGAAAAGCCGCCACCACCCGACGACCAGTCGCCGCCACCTGACGACCAGCCGCCACCACCTGACGACCAGCCGCCGCCCGAAGAGCTGCTGGAGTCCAAACCCCGGCCGCTTGAGCCTTTTTTGCCGGACGAGGACGAGGACGTGGCGCCGTCACCGGTCGACCGGATGATGTGCCAGGCGATGGTGAAGAAGATAATGCACCAGAGGAGAATAAAAATAATCGCGACTTTATTCTCTTTGACCTCATTTTGGCCGGACGCTTGGGGTCCTGCCCTCATCTTCACTTCCTCGGTGTCGCCAGTGAGGACAGCGATGATATCGCTCACCCCGGCCTTGATTCCGGCGGGGAAGTCACCCGAACGAAAGCTGGGAAGAATGCGATTTTCGATGATGATCTTTGTTATTGCGTCGGTGAGCAGCGGCTCCAGCCTCCGGCCCACCTCAATGCGCACCTTTCGCTCATTTGGCGCAATGATAAGCAGCACGCCATTATCTTTGTTTTTCTGGCCAATGCCCCAGTGCCGCCCGAGCTTGTAGCCAAACTCCTCGATTTCAAACCCCTGGAGCGATGGCAGCGTTACGACGACGAGTTGGTCGCTGCTTTTGTTCTCAAGCTTCTCCAGACCGGCCGTGATCTGCCGTTCTTCCTCATCACTAAGAAGATTTGCTTTGTCGACGACCCTTCCGGTCAGTTGAGGAAATTGCGGATCGGCTGCGCGCAGTGGTGCGCTGGCGATAATCAGTGTTACCGCCAGTACCGTACTGACAATCAAAATGCATCGGAGCATAAAAGCGAACTTCACTGCGCAAGTTGCCGGCTGCCAGGCCATAGAATCAGAACTTCACTTTTGGCAGCTTGGTCTTTTCCGCCTCGACGGTGAATGTTTCCATTGGTTGTGATTCCGGGTAGAGCAACGCCCGCCACCAACGCCCTGGTATGGTCCTCAGCTCGGTGTTGTACGCCCGCACGGATCCAATGTAGTCGCGCCGCGCGATGGCGATGCGGTTCTCGGTGCCTTCAAGCTGTGACTGAAAGGTGAGGAAATTTTGATTTGATTTTAGCTCGGGATAACGTTCCACGATGACGAGCAGGCGCCCCAGCGCGCCCGAAAGCTGGCTCTGGGCCTGCTGGAATTTCTGAAAAGCTTCCGGATTGGTCAGAATATCATTGGGCAGTTTGGTCTGCGTTGCCTTGGTGCGGGCCTCGACCACTTCGATCAATACCTTGCGTTCCTGCTCCGCAAAACCCTTGACCGTCTCTATAAGATTGGGAATGAGATCGGCGCGCCGTTGATACTGGTTGAGAACCTCACTCCATGATGCCTTGGCCTGCTCATCGAACGCCGGAATGTTATTGATGCCGCATCCCGATAGAAAAACGCCGAGCAAGGCGATAATGGCAAAGCCGGAAAAGTGACGTTTGCCCGCGTGCAGTATCCCGATGTGGGCTGTCATGGTGTGATCCTCCCTACTTGTTTTTTTTACAACTCTTCAGGGGTGTATGAATCCTGGCAAACCGAAGCAAGGTTAAACCGATTACACCACCACGCCAAAGCTGGAACCGGATTTGCGTCAAATCACCAGGGTTAATGATAACCACCTGGTAACCTTAATGTTTCAGCCAAATTTAAGTGTGACCTGATAATTGCTATCCTCAGTCAATCGCGTCAGTACGCCATATAGTTTTTACGTGTCAGTGAGGGAGTAATTGAAATGTTTGTCCGTTCGTTGACGATATTCAGTGCTGTTGCCGTCATGTTTGCCGTGACCAGCACAGATGCCGGCGCCTTTGGCCGGTATCATGGGGGCGGTAAATATATGACCTGCTATAAGAAGGTCGTGACACCTCCCGTTTACAGAAGCGTAACTGAGCGGGTGATGGTGACACCGGCCTCATGTTCGCAATACCGCACATCACCGGTTTACGGCACTGTCGCGCAGGAAGTCGTGGTGCGGCCGTCCACTCAGATTGTTCATACCAAACGGGCAGTTTACGACAGGGTACAGGTTACCAGGCAGGTGCGCCCGGAAAGAACCCGCTGGGTCCGCCGGAATTGCCGTGGCGGAGATTATAGATGCGCCGTAACCACACCGGCAAAGTACCGCACGCGTTCAAAGCGTGTCATGATCGAGCCGCGCCGGAAATGGGTCGAGACGCGGCCCGCAGTCAAACGCGTGGTTCATCGGCAAGTCGTGCTGAACCCAGGCGAGGTCCGCCAGGTTTGCCAGCCGGCCGTATACCGCACAGTTGTCCGTCAGGTTATGGTGCATCCAGGGAGTGAGCGGTGGGTGCTGGCGCCAACAGGCGGTTCTCCGGCTGTGTACCGGCAACCAGTACGAAGATATTCTAATCGGCCAGTGAAAAACCGGCCTGTGTATCGCGGTGGCTATAGGCCAATACTTAAGTAAGGCCGCGGTCCCAGAAACTATCGGTATTTACTCTCCGTGAACCCTATTGCCCGATAATTTCGGGATGCCACTTGCCACACACTCACGGACCGGAAATCTCAATCGCACTTATGCAGGAGCGATTGCGCCCAATGCTGGCTCGGCAGGGGGGCTGCTGGCGCAATATTCACTGCGTCTGGGCGACGTGATCCTGCGTCATCGCGCGGAGGTAGCCGAACGCGCCTCGCGCATCGACGCCGAGCTCGCAAGTCAGGTCAAAACCGATTTCATCGCTAATATAAGTCACGAACTGCGCACCCCGCTGCATTCGATTCTCGGCTTCTCGAAAATACTGAAAGGGGCCGAAAACTCCCAACTCGAGTTGACCCAGATTATTGAATACGCAGATTTCATTAATGGTTCCGCCGAAAATCTTCTGTCCATTGTCAATGACGTGATTACGCTCTCCAAGCTGCAATCGGGCAAGCTTGCTCTCAACATGGACCATATCGAGGGGAGTGAGTTGCTGCCCGAAAGCGCCACATGGGCGCGTGGTCAGGCTGAGCAGTCCGGACACCGGTTCATTTCCCTGATCGATGAGGATTTACCGCTGATATGGGCTGATCACCAGCACCTCAAGGATGTCCTCAAACGCCTGCTCTCCAATGCGATCCACTTTACACCGGCTGGCGGCACGATCGCTCTGAGCGCGAAATTACACACCAGCGGCACGGTGATAATCTGCGTGTCCGATACCGGTGACGGGATGACAGATAGTGAAATGGCCGAGGCGCTTACGGTTTTCGGTCAGCTCGACAACCGGCTGGACCGCCAAAATGAAGGCACCGGATTGGGGCTGCCAATCTCCAAGGCGCTTGTCGAGCTACAGGGCGGAACATTTTCCTTAATCAGCAAGAAAGGCGAAGGCACGCACGCGGTCCTGCAGTTCCCGCACAGGCCTGAAAGCGCCAGACCCTGGCCCTGGCAGGAGCAACCCCATGCCCAGTGAGTATATTCTGGCAGGTATGCAAGGCCCAGCCTCGATCGGACGCATCGTCTCGGTCACCGGCTCTCAGGCCGTGGTCATGCTCGACCGCGAAGTGGAGGGTCCACAGGCAAAGCGTGCGGAACTGGGGTCTATTCTGAAGATCGATACGCCATCTTCAGCCCTGTTGGGACTTGTGTCCGCCCTGAGCATCCCGGTGCCTTCCCAAAAAGAGGGGGAGCCGGAGGTTAGGGTTGCCGAACTGGAGCTGGTTGGCCAGCTGATCAAGAACGAAGACGGCAGCATGGGCGCGTTCAAGCGCGGTGTGTCGGGTTATCCCTCTTTGGGAGATCGCGTCGACATCGCGACTGGCGATGAATTGCGCCGCGCTTATACATGGAGCGATGTCCAGGCCGTCTCGATTGGGACTCTGATGCAGGACAGCTCAATCCCGGCCATGGTGCAGGTGGATGAACTTCTGGGCAAGCATTGCGCCATCCTGGGCAGCACGGGCACGGGTAAATCCTGCGGCGTCGCCGTAGTTCTGCGAGCGATCCTTGAGCAAAATGAGCAAGCTCACATACTGCTCCTTGATCCGCATAATGAGTATGCCCAGTGTTTCGGAGAATCCGCCGAGGTCATCACACCTGAAGACCTTCAGTTACCATTCTGGATGCTGACATTTGAAGAGTTCATCGAAGTGGTCATCGGCAAAACAGCCGGGAAGACTCACGCCATCGATACTCTTGCCGAAATTATTCCCATCGCCAAGGCCCGCTATGCGGCGAATCGCGGGCGTGAGAACGGCAATATCCTTTCGCGCGCTAACACACAGGTTGGAGGCTATACGGTCGACACCCCGGTTCCATACCGGATATCGGATCTGATCTCGATGCTGGATGAACGCATGGGCCGTCTGGAAAACCGAGGTGATGTTGGTCCCTACCGGCAGCTGAAAGTGCGCCTTGAAGCCATCTCGGGCGATCCGCGCTATGCGTTTATGTTCGGCAGCCTCACGGTGCAGGATCTTATGGCGGAAATTGTCGGGCGGCTATTGCGGGTGCCGGTAAACGGCAAACCCATCTCCATACTCGAGCTGACGGGCGTGCCATCTGAAATCGTCAATGTGGTTGTCTCGGTGATCTGCCGTATGACATTCGATTTTGCGTTATGGAGCAATGGCGCTGTGCCCGTGACACTGGTTTGCGAGGAAGCCCACAGATACGTTCCCAATAATCCGGAACTGGGATTTGAACCCACACGCCGCGCAATCGCCCGCATCGCGAAAGAGGGCCGCAAATACGGGGTATCACTCTGCCTCGTATCCCAGCGCCCCTCGGAGCTGGATTCAACAATCCTGTCCCAATGCAACACCGTCTTCGCCATGCGAATGTCCAATAACCGCGACCAGGATTTCGTACGCGCCGCCATCTTCGATACGGCGGCAAGTCTGCTCGATTTTCTTCCCTCAATGGGACCGCGTGAAGCCATTGTATTCGGTGATGGCGTAACGTTGCCCGGCCGCATCCGGTTTGCCGATTTGCCCGAGCACGCCATGCCGCGCAGCCGCACCACAAGCTTTACCGAAAACTGGAAGCAGGATAATTCCGGCCCGATTAATCTGGCCGAAGTGGTGGAGCGCTGGCGTGCCGCCGATGCACCTAAGCTGCAAACCGGTGTCACGGCGAATGATTCTGAAATGCACACGGGTGGAGAGGCGCAAACCAACACTCCACCCCTTCACACTCCACCCCTTCACACTCCTCCCCTTAACGTCCCGCCACTCCACACCCCGCCACTGCACCAGCCGCAGCAGGTCCAGAGCCAGCGCCCGAAATTGCAAAATCCGCTAGGCTCTCGTCAACTCCAGCTTTCTGATCCCGGGATGCCGAACTATGGCCCCGGTCAATTTTCGCGGCGTTGAGCCCGGTAAGCCAAGAAGCTCTTCAGCCATTGCAGCAGCGCAATCACTCAGGCCATAATCCTGTGGCTCAAATTCCGTAAGCGCTTACCCTTCCAGGAATGACATGATGACCTCCAGCGATCCTAAGCATCGGCGCCACAACCCGGCCCAATCAGAGGGTGAATCCAATCTCAGTGCGCGCCGGCAGGCATGGAGCGATCAACTTGGAGATATTACGCGCGATGCGCTGGAGAAAGACGCAGCGTGCTTTATCCATCAATCCGTTTCCACACCTTGTCTGAGTGCAATCAAGAAAGCGGAAGGCATTTGGATCGAGGATTTGGATGGCAACCGTTATATGGATTTCCACGGCAACAACGTCCATCACATTGGGTACGGTCATCCACGTCTCAAAGCAGCCATCGCCAGACAGATGGATGAGCTGCCCTTTGCCCCGCGGCGATTTGCCTGCGATGTGGCGACCACGCTGGCAGAAAAGCTTAGGGACATATCACCGGGAAAACTGAGCAAGGTGCTGTTCACGACCGGAGGCTCGGACGCGATTGAGACCGCGCTTAAAATCGCGCGGGTCGCGACCGGGAGGTTCAAGACGCTTTCTTTCTGGGATGCGTTCCACGGCGCCGGATTTGGCGCATCCAGTATTGGCGGTGAGCAACTGTTTCGTCTTGGGCCGATCGGTCCGCTGCTCCCGGGAGCCGAACATGTTCCGCCCTTCGATGCCTACCGCAACCCTTTTGGCATTGAACATTCACGCAAATCTCCGCGTGATGGAGAGGTCGGAGATATTGTCGCTTCTCTCATTCGCTATACGCTGCAAAAGGAAGGCGACGTCGCGGCGTTCATCGCGGAGCCGAACCGGGCAGTGCCCTATATCCCCCCGCCAGGTTTCTGGAAAAAAGTCCGCGCCGCGTGTAACGAGACGGGCACGCTATTGATTTTCGATGAAATACCAACCGGTCTGGGTAAAACCGGGCGCATGTTCGCTTGCGATCATGATGATGTCGTGCCTGACATTCTGGTTCTTGGCAAGGCGCTCGGCGGCGGTATCCTGCCCGTCGCCGCAACGCTGTGCCAGGGAGAACTCGATGTTTGCGGCGACTTTGCGCTTGGCCACTATACCCATGAGAAAAACCCGGTGACATGCCGCGCCGCGCTCACCACCATCGAAATAATCGAGCAGGAAGGCCTGGTGGAAAACGCCGCAACTGTCGGAGCCTGGGCGCTGGAGCGGATGAATGACATGATGGATGCGCATCAAGCGATTGGAGATGTGCGCGGGCGGGGGTTCCTGCTTGGGATAGATCTGGTCAAGGATCGCGGTACCAAGGAAGGGGCAGAGGACATGGCTGAAGCAATATATTACCGCTGTCTGGAGAATGGGCTCAGCTTCAAGATTTCCATGGGCTGCGTCCTGACGCTCTATCCTGCGCTGGTGACCACCAAAGAGCAGATGGAAAACGCCCTTGGCATCATAGATGACGCCATCGCGGAGTCATCACGCTGATGGATGATCGCATCAAGTTTGTGCGCACCGACGCCGAGCTGGAAACACCGAGTATCGATGCGGCATTGCGCAAGCGCGGTGATTTGATGCTCCTGCCCGATGGTGCGAGCGAGGACGAAGTCATTGCCGCAACGCGTGATGCCGTATTGCTGCTCATGTGCTACACGCCAATAACGGCGCGGGTTATCGCAGAGGCGAAACAACTCAAAGGTATCGTGAAATATGGCGTCGGCATTGACGCCATCGACATCGAGGCCGCCAAGGCGCGGAAAATCCCGGTGGTGAATGTCCCCGAATATGCCGAGGAGACTGTGGCAGAGGGCGCATTCGCCCTGCTGATCGCGCTGGCGAAGAAATTGCGTCCGCTTCAAAAAGCCATGGATGAGCACGGCTGGGCATGGCCCAGCGCGCAGTGGCTTGGCGCGGATATATCCGGGAAAACGCTGGGGATTGTCGGGTTTGGCCGTATCGGGCAAAGCATGGCGCGTATGGCGGGGAAAGGTTTTAACGCACGCGTGCTCGCCTACAACCCCGCTATGCCGGAGGAGAAAATGCGTAGCGCTGGCGCGGAGAAATGCGATGACCTCCATGACATGCTGGCGCAATCGGACTTCGTATCCATCCACGCCACGCTATCACCTGCCACGCATCACCTGATTGACGCGGACGCGCTGAGCGTTATGAAACCTTCCGCCATTCTCATCAATTCAGCGCGCGGCGCGCTGGTTGATGAAGCAGCCTTGGTGCGCGCTCTGCAAAGCGGTCAGATAGCAGGGGCGGGGCTTGATGTATTTTCACGTGAACCGCTCGCAAAAACAGGCCACCCGCTCAGCCCGCTGTTCACTATGGACAATGTAATCCTCACGCCGCATCTCACTTTTTATACACAAGAAGCCATGCAACGGCTTGAGGATGACACGCTTGCGCGCTGCGATGAAATTTTGCTAGGCAAGCCGGTACTGGTCAAATCCCGCGACCCACGTCTCACGGGGCAAAAGCATGGGGTGGCGTTTCCCTCACAGGGTTAGAATCAGGGCTTAAAAGTAGCCGTTATTCTCACTAGAGATTATTTTGAAAACAGACTAGAGAAATGCCCTCCCACAGCTATCGGTATCAGGTTAAAATATATTCATGCGAATACTCGGTATCACATGCCTGTCTCACGACGCTGGCATTGCACTCATAAAAGACGGCGTGCCCGAAATCGTTATCGAGGAAGAGCGCCTCAACCGGGAAAAGCGCACGCTTGAATTTCCGGCTCAAGCCCTGTTCGAGGCCTTTGACCGGCGCGGGCTCACCCTTGAAGACGTCGATGCTATCACTACGCCGTGGTGTATTTACGATATGCGCATTCAGATTCGCTGGATGCTGCTGCGCGGATTTCCCATGAGCCTCAATCTTTTGCGCAAAAATGCGTTGGGGGTGATACCGCGCTACTTCATATTTCTGGACTGGGTGTTGCGCTCCGGCCTGCGCAAGCATTTCAAAAATGCGCGCGTGCCGAAAATCATCCAGACCGGCCATCATAATGCCCATGCCGCCTCATATTATGTCTCGCCCTTTGACGAGGCGACAGTCCTCGTTATGGACGGCTATGGCGACAATTGTTCGACCAGCGTATATCAGGGCGCCGGTGACAGGTTGCGGTTCGTGCGCAAAAACCAGCTGACCGACTCGCTGGGCATTTTTTATACTTTTATTTCTCACTATCTGGGCTTCGCCAACTTTGGTGATGAGGGAAAGGTCATGGGACTCGCCGCCTATGGCGAGCCAACCTATGTGGAGCGCTTTCGCGATCTTGTACTGCTTGGCGAGGATGGCGAATACGCGCTGAACCGGGAGTATTTCTGTCATCATATTTATGGACAGAACCGGCCCTTCACGCGCAAATTCCTCGATACCTTCGGGCCTCCCACTGCATTTGGGAGTGAGTTGACGCAGCGGCACAAGGACCTGGCCTTTGCATTGCAGGCTGTCACTGAAGAAACAATCCTTCATATTGTGCGCGCGCTACACAAACAGCATGACGTGAAAAATCTTTGCCTGGTTGGCGGCGTGGCCATGAATTGCGTGGCTAATTCCAAAATCCTAGAACATACTGATGTGGAGGAAATCTGGGTGCCACCTTGCGCATCCGATACTGGTGTCCCTCTGGGTAGTGCGCTGTGGCACCATCATCAGACGCTTCGCAATCCCAGAACGCTGCAACTTACCCATCCCTTCTACGGGGTCGGTTATTCAGATGATGAGATTGTCGCAGCGTTGAAAGCGGCAGGTCTCTCCTATAAGCGGCTGTCGGTACCTAAGTTGCTGGCCGCTGTCGCGGATGACCTGGCGGATGGAAAAATCATTGGCTGGTTCCAGGACAAATTTGAAATGGGCGCGCGTGCGCTTGGAAACCGTTCAATTCTGGCTGACCCGCGCCGCGCTGAGATGAAGGACATCATCAATGCCCGGATCAAACACCGCGAACCCTTCCGCCCGTTTGCTCCGGCGGTGCTGATCGAGCACGCATCTGAATATTTCGAAATCGATCAGACCGATCCCTATATGACGATCGCGCCGCGTGTCAGAAAAGCAAAGCAGAAACTCATTCCAGCAGCTGTCCATGTCGATGGAACGGGGAGGTTCCAGACCGTCGAGCGTTCGGCCAACCCGCGTTATTACGGCGTCATCGAAGCCTTTAAGGAGCGGACAGGAATTCCGGTGCTCCTGAACACCAGCTTTAACCGCCAGGAACCGATTGTCGCGCGCCCCGAAGAAGCGATCTCCTGTTACCTGCGCACGGATATGGACGGGCTGGTGCTCGGAAACTTTTACTCAACCGACCGAAACGAGGACGCGATTAAGCGGGCGCATGATTCCTTTGCGAAATCGGCAACGCCGAAGGCCTAAATTATATACTCATGACCTAAAGACGCTTCTTATCCGCCAAGGCGTGAGCCCGCATTCTCCACGAGACGCCAGCCGCTCTGATTTAAATTCGAAGCCGCTATTTTCGAGGCGCGACCGGTGATCCAGAATTCAATTGGAGCAGATCCGGCAATCGCTTGTTTCTCCCTGTTTGCCGATTTCACCATCTGAGCCATTTTTGCGGTCCAGGGTAAATAGTCGATAGAAAACAGAGCGACGATGCCCTTTGATGTCCGCACCATCGGGAGACCTCCCAGATTGACGAATGCAGTGACGGGGGCGATTCTTGAGTGATAGGCGCCGGTCATTTCAATCCGCCACCTCAGCGCGAATGCCTGGGATGGAGATGAAGTATTGGCTGCCCTGGCCACGAAAGCAGCACGGTTGGAAACGCCGCCAAGACCCCTAAGCGTCGGGGCCATGACGGCTTTGTCGGTCGGGGTCAGGAATTGGTTGAGGTAAAAGGCGTCAATGGTCGCGGGCGAAACGCCCATCGTACCCAGCATATTCCGCCCGATCTTCTCAAGCTCGGCGGCAGACTTGTCTCTTAAAAGCGAACGCAGATTCTCGCTGGTGGCGCCTACGCTGATCGCCAGACCCGCGCCGCCAGAGACGAATGCCAGGCCGACGCCCGTGGCCGTGCCGCCCCATGCGCTGGCGTTGGCCAGTCTGGCAAGCTGCTCGCTCAGTGGCGTAAATAGTGTGTAGGGATCGACGCCCATTTTATAGGCAAGGCGCCTTTTGGCTTCACCGGCCCCCGTGAGTGAACCGATCATACTTTCGCGCGATGGATCGGTCGCATCCATGCTGGCGCCAACACGTCCAAAAAAGCGGCCAATGCCTTTGAAGGTCCGCTTCACGGTTGCGCCAGGATTCGTGATCAGATCCTTGCCAGTTTTGAGCGGCTTGGTGACGGTGCGTCCAGCCGCATTGAGCATCTGGTCACCGGAGCTGATACCCGCGAGCCGGGCTGTGGCTTCGGCCTCCTTGACCCTTACTTTCAGGAGCTGGGTTCCGACGACAGAATATTCGCCGGACCGCGTCTTCATCCTGTAGATGTTCTGAAACCCGTCATTCTGCACGGGGTCGAGGATTGAATGATAGGGACTTTGGCGCAGGGCGGGAGGCAGCACTTGATTTGAAGAGAAGTTTGGCGGGGTTTCATACCCCCTTGTCTGACCGGCTGCCGGGGCAACGCCAAGACCGATAATCGCACAAGTCAGCGCTGCCCTCAGATTCTTCATTTTTCGTACCCTCCGGCTTGCATGACTGGCTTGTGCTGGCAAACTTATAACGCAGAGTAAGATACATTACTGTATCTGCCAATTCTGGCATTGATAAAATACGGTAAAAAATCACTCCTGGAACCTAAAACAGACGTTTCTGGAAGCGTCAATTGGTCCCAGTATCGAGCCCAATAACCACTCAAATTTCTGAGTTTGTGGTCTTATTATTGCACCCGGCTCAAGATTGTTGTAAATTGACAGTGTTAATTGTCATTAAATACTATCTATAGTTGTATTCTTAAATATCAAATAATGATTTACTTGATTTATATGGTTAACTTATCACTCAGTTGAGTAAACAAGTGTATAATAAAAAATACATGTTTTCCTAATTGCAAGCGATGGCGGATAAACCTGAAGAGGGTCAAAAATCAGACGATCCAGCAAGGCATCCGGAGCGGCAGCTCTTGGGCGCATAGCAGCCATAGCTGTATCCAATGGCGGTTCTACCCCTGACAGCAGTCGTAAATCGGCGGATCGGTAACCGGCTGGAATGTGCCGTGAGCGGCCATCGGTTTTATGTAGGCTGGCGCAGACATCGCACACTAATTGTTTGCCATTTAACGTGACAGAATCGGTTCATTTAAGGCTGGAGGAGGCCTCTCTGCTTAAGTATTCCATTGACGATATCCTGCGACGCACGGTGCTTGGCAAAGCAATTATTGATATTGCTGATCCGGCTGCTGATGCTGATTTCAGGGAATCCGATTTTTGTCATGTCGTTACGCATGGCAGCGGCAACCCTGTTTAACGCCGGCTGGTCATACCCATCTTCATCACGCAGGCGCAGGATAGCAACACAATCGCTGATGCTTTCATTCATCAGATGTTCGGGGCCGTTGCGCGGCGGAACAGGGCGGTCAACATCGCCGGTTTGGTGATGGGCACATTCATGCCGGTCGA
This sequence comes from uncultured Hyphomicrobiaceae bacterium, assembly GCA_964402825.1. Taxonomy (GTDB): domain Bacteria; phylum Pseudomonadota; class Alphaproteobacteria; order Rhizobiales; family Methyloligellaceae; genus UBA2767. The sequence continues at coordinate 229 of CAYOEI010000467.1, read as the reverse complement.
TAAAGCTCTGAAATTCCGGAGGCGTGGCAGTGTAGTTCGATCTGAAAATAACTGGCTTACCATCACCATCCCTGATGGCCATACCAGCTGCTATGCCGGAGCGTCCTCTGCCACTTTCAATAAAGCGGACCATTTCCCCCTTATTATTGGTACAAGGTGGCGGAGTGACGACTTTATACGTCGTCAGTGTCTGTGCGTCCTGCCCCATGGCGGCGTTGGAAAAGGCCAT
>CAYOEI010000466.1:0-7026 GCA_964402825.1 uncultured Hyphomicrobiaceae bacterium | reverse complement strand
AAGCGTGGCCGAATTAGCCGTGAGCGAAATAAACCAAACCAAACAAACCGCTTTTGATCTTCGCTTGCCTGGTGATTATGGCGGAGCGCCCCCACCCGATCCCATTCCGAACTCGGCCGTGAAACGCTCCAGCGCCGATGGTACTGCATCTTAAGGTGTGGGAGAGTAGGTCGTTGCCAGGCATGCCAAGATTAAAAAGTGGGTTTGACCAAAATCGAGATCGCAAGATCCCCTCATTCAAAAAATTCTCAACCCAGAATTTTAAATTCCAGATTTACCAAAGCCACCGCGCGAAAGCCCGGTGGCTTTTTTTTGGATCAGCTGAATTCCCCCTGCAAAACAACTCCCCACTGACAACCCCGGGGAGAAATGCTTGAGGGGCATAAATCTTTTATTGCCGGTAAATGTGGTTTTCAGCTGTCTTTATAGGGTGTTAATACGGCCAGAGCCTCTTGAAAGCGGCCCCGTTCCGCGCGACAAACGTTTTTTCAATATCAAAAATCGGATATTTCATATGAGACTCTCAGCTCCAACCCTCGGTATTTTTCTGATTTCCGTCATCATGGTCGCCCTCGTCATCGCGACAAAATATTTTGGTATCGACGTTCCCGTGCTCACACGGATCGTCAGGTCAAGCATGTTTGAAGTGTTGCTCGTGGCTTACGTGCTTCTGCTGGCCGGTGTGGTTTTCCGCCGTCTCTAGATCGCGATTAAATCACCACGCAAGAGACACGTAGGTATGAAGCACATCTGCCTCACATAATCGTAAGATAGGTTGATTAGAGTTTGTCTTGTTCTTGAGACCATTTTTATGACATCAAGACATGACAACCACAAACACAGAGCTGTAATACGCGGCTATAATTTGCATGCGGAAAGAGCCAAAGAGTATATCATCAATCATGATTAGCGCTGAGAAGAAGCCTCTAATATCGTTGCACGACAGACTGCGGGCCGCCGGCATTCGATTGCCCGTTGCGCTCGCGGTGGGGCTTGGTCTGTTCTTTCCTCTCATGCCCAGCCAGGTATTGTCCGATCCTGACGATGAATGGTGGAACAACAACCGTGAATTGACACTGCAGGACCGGCGCGCGCGCAGACAGCAGTTTAAAGACGCGTTTACGGCGAAGCTGGGTCCGGAATACGAGACCAATATCCCGTTTGTGAGCCGGCAGTCCATAGACGGTCTTGGCCAGGCGATCGCAAAGTATCGCCAAATCGTTTCCAATGGAGGCTGGAGGCCATTGCCGGGCAAAGGCATTATCCGACCCAATGATTATGGCAAACATGTTTATGAACTGCGCCGCCACCTCGCCATGACCGGAGACCTGCGCGCCAAGTCGCGCCGGCCCCGCGGGTTCGACGGCACACTTCAGGATGCGGTCGCCCGTTTCCAGCTGCGCCACGGACTGCGGGTTACCGGTTTTGTCGGCTCACGCACGCGGCGCGTTCTTGATATTCCGGCCGAGGTGCGCCTGCGCCAGCTGGAAACCAATCTGGTCAGGCTTCAGGACCTGATGAGGATTAACAAGGCCAAACGATATGTTCTGGTCAATATTCCGGCCTACAAGCTGCAGGCGGTTGAATCTGGAACGGTGGCCCTGCAGAGCAAAGTTGTGGTTGGCAAGCCGACGACCCAGACAAATTTATTGACCGCTCGGATTCAGGGTTTGAATTTCTTCCCTTACTGGCGCGTGCCGGACTCAATCGCGCGCAGGGATCTCATTCCGCAAATCCGCAAGGATCCAGGTTATTTCGACAAGCTGAATTTTCGCCTTCTGCCCACATGGGGCGCCAAGCCGATACCCCGTGAGCAGATCGACTGGTCTTCACCCGACATCTACAAGCGCAAGTTCCGCCAGGAGCCCGGGCCCGGAAATGCACTCGGTGTTCTGCGTATAAACATGCCGAACAAGCATATTCTTTATTTGCACGACACTCCGCTGAAGCGGCTCTTCGACCAGAATACACGCGCCTTCAGCGCTGGTTGCGTACGCGTGAAGCGGGTGCTGGATTTGGCGGCATGGCTGGTGAATGACGTGAAGGGCTGGACGCCGATGCGTATCGAAACCACCGTCGCTCTTGGCACGAGCGAAAATGTGCGTCTCAAAAAGTCCGTGCCCGTGCATTTTGTCTATGTGACTGCATGGTCCACGGGCAACGGAATCGTGCAATTCCGCACTGACCTCTACGACCGGGATGATACCGGAGTGAAAGTCGCCAAATTCGATGCGAGCCAGGTTGCAGGGTCCAGAGCCATTGCGCCGTAAAATAGCCTTCATACTGCAAGACATCCGTCGTCAGCCTCCCTTGCATCCAGTCGCGCAGAACATGCGTATATAGGATGTACCCGGCATGGGTGGTTCACAGTGGAGTGCGACTATGTTGAACAAGAGAAATTTGGTTCTTTCATTTCTCGGTGCAGCAGTTCTGGGAATGAGCCCGGTGGCTGCGTCCGCAGAAAAAATATTGAAAAATGGCGTCTTTACCGGAAAATCCGGGCATGTGACATCAGGGTCCGTTTCCATTGTCAGGACAAGCGATGGCATTGAAGTGCGGCTCGGTTCCAGTTTCAAGCTGGATAGCGCCCCCGATCCATGGCTTGGGTTTGGCAACAATGGGAAATATGACACGGCAAGTGAAATTGCGATCCTGAAGTCACATAACGGTAGTCAGATATACCGGATTGCAGGTCCTGTTGACGTCTCCAAATATAATGAATTCTATATCTGGTGCCGCAAATTCTCCGTGCCGCTCGGTGTCGCCAAGCTAAAGTAGGTTCAGGACACCGCGCTGCGTGAGGCAGGCGTCTGCACATTATGAGCTGGCAACAGCCCGCGCACAGAATTACCCAGATATACATTTTGCGACCGGTCCAGCTCATCCAATGTCAAAACTCCTTCTTGGCACTTGCCGCTTGCAAGCATGTCGGCGCGGAAAGTGCCGGGTAGCAGGCCGCTCACCAGTGGCGGCGTGAGGAGCTTTCCATCAATGCGCGCGAAGATATTCGTGCGGCTGCCCTCGGTGACTTCGCCGCGCTCATTGAGAAAGATGACTTCATTCGCGCCAGAGCGTTTACTCGCCCGCGCCCATTCACTGTCAAAGAGCTCCCGTTGCGTGGTCTTGTGATAGAGAAACACGTTGCCGCTATCGATTATGTGGTCCGACACGGCAAAGGCCATGGAGGTCAATTCACTTCCTTTGGGCAGCAAGGTATCGGTGATGGTGGCGGAGCCATCGCGATGCAGCAGCAAGCGTACGCGGTAGGCGTCCTCTCCAAGGCGTGTGGCATGGTCCTTCAGGGCATCAAGAATGCCGTTTCGCTCATATACGAAGAGGAAGTAGCGGGCCGATGCTTCCAGCCTCTCCAGATGGCGAGCAAGCAGGGCGTAGCCATTTTCAGGAGTGTGCAACATTGTTTCGATAAGCTGAAAGTCGCGCACCGGGTCGGTCAGAAACCGCATTTTGAGAAGGCATTCATCATACTCTGCCCTCGCATTTGAGTCATGCACCACACCTGAACCAATACCAACCTCGGCCTCGCCATGCGGGAAAATCGTGACGGTGCGGATCGCGACATTGAAGCAGGCGTTTCCGTCAGGTGAAATAGTCCCGATGGCGCCGGTGTAAACACCGCGTGGTTCGCTCTCCAGTTCGGATATGATTTCCATGGCGCGAACTTTTGGCGCGCCAGTGATGGAGCCGGGCGGAAACAGGCTCGAGAGCAGCTCGGCAATGCCTGTACCGTCCTTGATTTGCGCCTCAACGCCCGATGTCATCTGGTGCAGGGTCTCATAGGTCTCGAGAGTAAAAAGATCGGAGACACGTACGCTGCCTGTTTTTGCAACGCGTCCCAGATCGTTACGCATCAAATCCACGATCATCAGATTTTCAGCGCGAGATTTCAGATCAGCGGTGAGCCAGCGCTGAACCTCATGATCCTCGTCAAGGGTCAGGCCGCGTGCGGCCGTTCCCTTCATCGGGCGGCTGATGGCTTTCCCCTGGTTGATGGCCAGGAACAACTCGGGCGATGCCGACACAACGCTAAAATCGTCTGTCTCGATAAGCGCTGCGTAAGAGACCGGTTGCTTGCGCCGAAGATCGCGGTATAGCGCCACCGGGTCGCCGGAAAAAGCCGACCGGCCCTTAAGTGTGAGATTGAGCTGGTAGATGTCGCCAGCGGCGATGTAGTTCTTGACCATCTCGAAACGTTTGCCGTACTCCGCCGCTCCCCAGGTGAGTTCGGGGGGTGAGAGTTGATAGTCACTGCTGATGGACGCATCGAGATAATCCTCAATCTCCGGTCCGGCCAATTCTCGCCGATGATCGAAAACGCCAAACCATAACAGTGGCGTTTTTCTGTCTTGCGGCATCAGCTGATTGAAACGCTCCTCAAGCGCATAGCCCAGCTCATAAGAGAAAAAACCAGCCAGATGTCCGCCGGACGCCAAGGCAGCTTCCATGGCGATGAGCGCGTCCTCGACATCGTTCATCCCATCGGCGCGAATGATGCCGCGGCCGTCTTCATAGAGAGTTGCGCGGCCAGGACGATCGCGGGCGTTGTCTATCAGGATGCGTGTTTTCACGATAATTGTCCGGCCGAAGCGAATAAGATTTCCGACATTAAATGCAGTGAGCCAAGCTTACCAAGCCCTATCCGCACCCGCGAACAGCTCTCGGTTATGTTATTGCCATCGCTATTGCAATTTTTAGCCATAAAATTGATCCTCTATATGAATAGAATCAGACTTTACTCTCCTATTAAACTGACCCTTTGGCCGTCCGGTTTTAAAAAAGGTGCTGTATGCGTTCAATTCTCATGCTTGCTTTCTCGCTGTTGTTTATCTCTACGGCAGCGCATGCGGATGATTTTATGGCGGTAAAGCAAAGCCCCCATTCGGTTTCCAAGACGCTCGACCGGCTGACGGCTGTCATGAAGAAGAAGGGCCTCACTATTTTCGCGCGGGTAGATCATGCAGCAGGCGCGAAAAAAGCCGGGCTGGACATGAAACCAACCGAGTTGCTCATTTTTGGCAATCCGAAGATGGGCACGCCGCTCATGCTGGCCAAGCGGACCATCGGTGTTGATCTGCCGCTCAAGGCGCTGGCCTGGCAGGATGATGCCGGGAAGGTATGGCTTGGCTATATAGACCCTGCGGCGCTGAAGGCGCGCCATGGCCTTGCAGGCCGCGATGAAATTTTCAAAAAGATGACCGGCGCGCTTGACAAACTGACCAATGCGGCCATCAAGGCTGAATAGTTTTTCGAGGTATGCTGTAGCTCCGGGGGCCCTATATCAGTGAAAACTGGTATAAGATCGGATGGCAGGCAGCACGAAGATGTCAGAAAAATTTTCAGGACTGATTGCATATAAATTGGCCGCATATGAAAAAGCGATGCTTGCGCTCTCGGTCCTGATCTTTTCATTTCTTATCATTGACCCGATGATCCTCATGGTAGCCCGTAAGGCTGATCTTGAATCGCTACGCGTTTTGCGTGTCCTGACGTTTCTGGGAAAGTCCGGCTGGATCCTTATTTCCACTGGCGTCCTGATAGTGCTTTTTGCCTGGATGCGGGCAAATCAGACCGTCCCTAAGCGGCATGCCGGTTACGGGCTCGCCCAGCGGCTGCTGATGTTTGCGTTTGCTACAATTGCGCTGGCGGGCATGGCCACAACTCTGCTCAAGAATATTCTGGGGCGCGCCCGCCCTAAATTATTCGATCAATTGGGGGCGATAGACTTTCAGCCATTCACCTTTGAGTATGATTTCACCGGCTTTCCATCGGGGCACGCCACCACCGCCGGTGCGCTGGCAGGTGTTCTGGCCATTATCTGGCCTTGCGCCCGCATGCCTTTGTTCATTGTCGCAGGCTGGGTCGCATCGACCAGGTTTCTCATTGGCGCCCACTATTTCACTGACGCCGTGGCGGGCTGCGCCATGGGGCTGGCATTTGCTTATTTTCTGCGTGATCGCCTTGCGCGGAGGGGCTGGCTTTTCAGGAAGCATGAGGATGGCTCCATCACGCTTCGCGGCCGGCTGCTTCTTCGCTCCGCAACGCGCAAGGCGATGTCCTGGGGGGAGGAATTTTCGGTATGGGTTCTTGAGAAGTTCACCCTGGATAAAATCATGAGGAAATAGGCGGAAGAGGCGGTCCGCCGGCATCTCCCGCAGCTACATTCTTAAAGCCTGCACGTGCAGTATTTTATCTTTTTTAAGCAAGCTTCCCGGGGCCATTGACGTGCTCATGCGCATGCCCTAGGAGTACGCCCTACGCAGTCGCGCAGTTGATCGAAAACCGCTGCCGGGGCTATCCCCGGAGTTAAGCGAATTGGCGCGGGGTGGAGCAGTCCGGTAGCTCGTCAGGCTCATAACCTGAAGGTCGTAGGTTCAAATCCTACCCCCGCAACCAAATAAGCCCTTCAAATCGTTGATGATTTGAAGGGTATTTTTATTTGTTACAAATGATTCCCATTCAGTCACAGAATTTTCGGAAAATTCTCAACAATTCAAACCACTTACAAGGACTCCGTCCAAACTTACAAACCGTTACCAGGGATTCCGTGGCACATGACTGGCACAAACGCAGAGCTTTTGTTCGCAATAAGTTCTGATTGAAAAACTCCGAGGCATCTGTCGAACAATACAGTGACGAGGTCAGAATTTTTCGCTGTTCCGTATCCGCCAGCGCTTCCTTCAGAGCACCCATCTCCTGGCGCAAATCTTTCACCTCAGTTGAGGTTGCCTGACGTGTTGTGTCACCAGATAGACGCTTCTTCCCGGCTTCGAGAAACTCCTTCGACCAATTGTAATAGAGGCTCTGGGCGATCCCCTCGCGGCGGCACAACTCGGCAATCGAATATTCGCCGCGCAAGCCCTCCAGAACGATGCGTATCTTCTCTTCAGCCGAGTATTTCAACCGGGCCCATCTATTTTCGCTGGGCAGAGTCTGATCCCAGTCCTTTACCTTTTGCTTGAGTGTATCCAGGATTTTCGGGTACTCATCCGCCAGATTTACGTCTTCCTC
>CAYOEI010000465.1:0-9254 GCA_964402825.1 uncultured Hyphomicrobiaceae bacterium | reverse complement strand
TAATCGCTGCCCTTGCGGGCAACCTGCCGTTCCCGGTAGGCGACATAGAAGCTGCTGATGAAAATAATGGCCGCGCCAATCCAGGTATAGATGGTGGGCACCTCGGTAAACAGCATGAAGCCCAACATCGACGCCCAGACGATTTTCAGAAAATCGAATGGCAGGACGACGGTCATTTCCGCCGCTTTCAGTGCTTCTGCCAGCCCAATCTGCGCGGCGGTACCCGTTATGCCGATAAGCAGCAGGATCGCCCACGCGTTCCCCTGCGGAGTTTGCCAGACAGTGAGCGCGGGACCCAATGACAGAATGCTCAGCAGCAAAATCATATATCCGGTTGTGGTGAGACTCGATTCGGTGCGCCCGAGCAGGCGGATGACAATCATCGTCATGCCCCACAGTGCCGCCGATATCAGTGTAAGCCAGGAGCCCAGATCAATGCTCTCGACGCCGGGCCGCAGGATGACGACCGCGCCGATGAAGCCAAAAACAATCGCGCTCCAGCGCCGGGCGCGGAAACGCTCGCCGAGGATCACAACGCTCAGGATGGCGGTAAACAGCGGCGCGGAGAATGCCAGCGCGTTGACCCGCGCCAGCGGAGCCATGGAAAGCGCCATGAAAAACGCGGCCATGGCCAGCACATTCAGCCCGGCGCGCGCCAGATGCATCGGCAGGCGTTTGGTGTGCATGAAGCTGAAACCGCCGCGCATCACCAGCGGCACAAAAAGGACCATCCCGAACAGGTTGCGGAAGAAAACGATTTGCAGCGGGTGCATCTCGGCGGAGAGATAGCGCACGGCGGTGTGCATGACGGAAAACGCCATGGTGGACACGGTCATGAGGATGATGCCGCGGCTGGTGGCCGAGAGGTTCAGCCACTTCGTTTTACCTGCTTGAAGGGGAAGCTGCCCGCTCGTCCAGAACATTGTGTGAGAGCTAGACCCTTTGCACGGAAGCGGCAAGAGGGGAGGGATTTAAAGTCTTATAACAATACGAGTTCTTATGAATATCCGCTTATGACGCCTTAGGCGACACAACCCTTCTCATATTGAATTTGCCAGGCGATAATGGTGACATGGCATTCGGTCATTCTTGCGAGAGGCCAGATGAAGCAATTCGTCGACACCATAGTTGTGGGAGGCGGGCAAGCCGGTCTTTCGAGTAGCTGGCATCTGAAACAGGCTGGCCGCGAACATTTGGTCCTTGATCGCGGCAGGATCGGCGATACTTGGAGGCAGCGGTGGGACACGTTCTGTCTGGTTACGCCAAACTGGTGTTGCCGGTTGCCAGGGTTCCCTTATGACGGCGATGAGCCTGAAGGCTTCATTCTACGTGACCAGATCGTGGATTATGTAGAACGCTTCGCCAAGAGCTTTGAGCCGCCCTATCGGGGGGGTATTGAAGTCCGGCGTGTGAGTGCCTCAAAGGATGCCGGACGGTTTAGCCTTGAGACTTCGGAAGGTGAATTCAGCACTGACAATCTAATCATTGCGGCCGGGACCCATCAGCACCCGAATATACCGGAATGGTGCAATAAGCTGCCCGCCGACATCACACAGCTTCATACGCGGGATTACCGAAATCCTGATCAACTCCCTGAAGGCGCAATTTTGGTGGTTGGCAGCGGCCAATCAGGTTGCCAAGTGGTGGAAGACATACTTGGCGCCGGTCGCGAGGTGCATCTTTGCGTAGGCAAAACAGGTCGCATTCCCCGTCGTTACCGTGGCCGCGACATCATCGAATGGGAAGCCGTTACCGGCTACTTAGAGATACCGGTCGATGAGCATCCCAAGGGACGCGACATCCGATTCAAACCCCATCCGCATTTATCAGGCCGTGACGGTGGACGGACAATCGATCTGCGCCAGTTAGCATTAGATGGTGTAAAGCTGCATGGCCGATTGCTGGATGTAGAGGGCTCAATCGTCCGCTTCGCCGATGATCTGGCAGACAAACTCGATACGATCGACAGAATATGCCGCGAGAATTTGTCGGAGATTGATGAATACATCGCCATGAACGGTATCGATGCGCCGGAGGACGATCTGGCGCCAGTCGAATGGCGACCCTCTTCAATGCCGCCAACACTCGATTTGAAACAAGCTGGAATCAGCAGCGTGATCTATGGGACTGGCTTTTATTTCGATTTCGGCTGGATTGATTTACCTGTGTTCGATGAGCGAGGTTATCCACGATATGAACGAGGCGTAACCGAGATTCCAGGCATCTATTTCGTCGGACTTCATTGGCTGCATACGCAAGGCTCGGGACTATTCTATCAAGTTGGCCGCGACGCAGGGTACGTGGTTGAACACCTCTGTCATCACGCAAAATGATCCATCCGATTTCCGTTATCGGCACTTAGCGGACTCCCCAGTCACGCCTGCTCCTAAGATCAGAACTATCTGCCCCTCCAAGCGGCCTAAGCCACCTTGGTGTCTACTTGCTCAGACTGATCCGGCCCGGCTATGGGCAGGCGTATGGTGAAGGTGCTGTCTTCGCCATTCTTGCTCTCGATACTGACCGAGCCGCCATGCATCTCAACCAGCGTCATTGCCAGGTTGAGGCCGAGGCCGGTGCCGGCAGTGCCGGCCGAGGTCCTGGCCCGGAAGAAGCGTTCACCGATACGGTCCAGTTCGTCTTCATCGATGCCAACGCCCTGATCGCGCACCGTGATCACCACCTGATCACCCTCTGTATACCCCTTGATTTCTATGTCTGGTGCGTCTGGCGCATATTTCACTGCATTGGAGAACAGGTTGGTGAGCGCCTGTTCCAGAAAGTCGGTATCGGCTTGTATGGTCACAGGAAGGTCGGCCAGATCGTATGAAATGACATGGTTTTCAGACATCTCCTGCTGACGCTCACAAACCTCCCGCACGACTTTGCCGATATCGCAGGGCTTGATCTCGACCTTGAACTTTCCCTCTTCCATGCGGGCCATATTAAGCGTGCTGTCCATCAGCCGAGTCATTCGCCCGACCGCATCCCTAATCTTATCGATCCTCTGAACAGCCTCCTCAGGCGTCAATCGGTTCTCGTCTGCCCGCCTCTTCATCCGTTGCGCGGCCGTATCGATAATGGCCAAAGGCGTGCGGAACTCGTGGCTCGCCATGGACACGAACTGTTGCTGCAGTTTGTTGAGATCCTGCTCCTTGGCGAGTGTTTGATGGAGGTCCAGTTGAGTCTTTAGAAGCTCCTTTTCCACCTTCTTTCGTTCGGCGATTTCGTCAGACAGCTTTTGCACACTGGGAATCCATCTAACCAGGCCAATTGCCAGAATACAAAAACCTCCAAGGAACCCGACAAATTTTTCCAGAAAGGCCTCAGTTGGGGTATCACCTATAATGACAAATCGATTGAGTTCTTCGAAATTATCGGTGATGTCGACCAGGCTTCCCATAAGAAGGAGTCCGAACCCGGCAATTATGAAATTCCAACCTTTCCGGGATAGTTTGAACTTGTTCCGTCCGGCGCTATACAGAAAAACCACTATACCTAGCAGGACAATTGCGCGAACGGATTCAAGGATTACATCTGACATAATATTGTCGATCTTGGCCTCAACTCAGATTTGTTTGCAGGTCAAAAGGCGTTCGCTATGTTACTTGTACTCTATTTAAGTAAACTGGGGAATATTAAATTTAAAAATGTTTCCCAAGCATGGGGCAAAGCGAATGCGGTAGGAAGACCTGACCTAACCTACTGAATCCAATGAAATCTTAGAATTGCTTCCGAGGTTGTTTTAACAAATCCCGGATGACAGCTGCTGGCACTTGGCGGACCTTCTTCGGAAAATTACACCCCACTCTCCAACTGCGGCTTGAGGCGTCGTAACGGTCTTAAATTTCGTCACCCCCGGCCTCCTCCATCGTCATTACTGGGTCAAGCCCAGTATTGACGATGGTTAGGGCGCGAATGACGAAATGGTACAGGAAGGATTGAAATGGCAGAGTTACCGCTTCACATAAACTTCAAAAACTTTGACACCTGACACTGGAAACAAAACCAATGACCCAGCATGCTCCTGACATCACAATCCGTCCTGCGACCCCTAACGACGCGGGTGCTCTGGCCGAGCTTACCAACTTCGCGGGCGAGGGCATGCCGCTCTATCTATGGGAGCGTTGGGCGCAAGACGGTGAGAGCGCATGGCAATACGGGCAACGCCGCGTGTGCCGCGATGAGGGCGATTTCACATATCACAACGCCATCATCGCGGAGATTAACGAAAAGACGGCAGCCTGTCTGCTCGGTTATCTGATCCCTTCTCAGCCCGAGGCGATCGATTATGAAACGATGCCGCAGATGTGTGTGCCGCTACAGGAGCTGGAGAATCTAAGCTCTGGACGCTGGTACACCGACATCCTTAGCGTCTACCCGCAATATCGCGGCCAGGGGCTTGGCACTGCGTTGCTGGCGCATGCCGAACAAAGGATGGCCGAAGCCGCGTGTTCAGGGTTTGCCATCATTGTTTCAGACGCCAACCTCGGCGCGCGGCGTCTCTATGAACGCCATGGCTATTCAGAAAGCTCCTCGCGCCAAATGGTCAAGAAGGGCTGGAAGAACCCGGGCCGCAACTGGGTGCTGCTTACAAAATAATACGCATGGTGGTATCTGACCGTGTCAGGAAGGTTTTATTTTCATGCACGCGCTATTCTTTGAAGTCACGCCCCGTCCGGGTCATGAAGACCACTATTTCAAAATTGCGGCCGCGCTGCGCCCAATTCTTGAACAGAATGATGGCCTGATTTTCATCGACCGCTACAAAAGCCTGGCGCGGCCAGACACGATCCTGTCGCACTCTCTGTGGGAGGACGAAGCGGCGCTGGTGAGATGGCGAAACGACACCAAACATCAAGGCGCCCAGAGGGCCGGGCGCGAAGTGCACTTCTCAGATTACCGCTTGCGGATTGCGCAGGTCATCCAGAGTTATGTGCGTGATGATGGCGTGCAGACATTGGTTCCAGATGGTGATGAGAATCTGGAGCCGCGCAGGCTGATGGCGGTGGTTGAAAGCACCGGCAGACCATATGGCGATGAGGGTGAGGCATTTTTGAGCGTCAATCGTGAAGATGTTTATGTGAGTGTGATGCCGGTTTTGAGCGACCAGCAGGGCGGCGAACTCATTCGTGAGGCGGCGGATGAGGGTTTTGCAACCAGCGCCCGGCTGTGCCTCATCGACCGTGACTATGGAATGTTTGAGCGGCGTGAAGCGCCGCAAACTTTCGCGCCACTGAAACAGGCTGACGACACTGCCTCATGAAGTCATCACAGCAGCACAGTAGCGATTCCCTCAAAGGCATCCTCGCGATGATCGCGGCGGCTTTTTTGCTCACGCTCAACGACGCGACGTCCAAGTGGCTGATGGAGACCTATACGGTCTGGCAAGTGTTGTCCGTTCGGCAGACATTTTCGGTGCTTCTGATCGTTGTTTACATCCATTTTGTTACCGGCTGGAGCGGGATCAAAATAACCAACCGGCCGGGCATGGCGCTGCGCGCATTCTTTTTTGCCGCCACCACGGGGACCATCCTTGTGAGTTTTTCACTACTGCCGTTGGTGCTGGTGACCGCGATAGCCTTTTCCAGCCCTCTTTTCGTTGTCGCTTTTTCGCATCTGTTTACTGATGAAACAGTGGGCCCGCGCCGGTGGCTGGCGGTAATGGCAGGGTTTGCCGGTGTTCTTTTGATCGTACGGCCCGGGGCAAGCGGGTTCGAACTGGTGCTGATATTACCCGTGTTAGCAGCGTTTTTCGCAGGGTGCCGGGATGTCTTGACGCGGGGGCTTTCGCGAACCGAATCCACGCTCTCGATCCTGCTCTGGTCCAATCTGGCGGTGGTCGCTTTTGCACTTGCCGTGACGAGCGTGCAGGAGTGGCAGGTTATCACCGGCTCGGCGTTGCTTCTGTTGCTGTTCAACGGCGCACTGAATGCCAGCGCTCATTTTCTCATTATCGAGGCCCTGCGCCTGGGCGAAGCCTCTCTGGTTGCGCCGTTCCGCTATTCCGGGCTGATCTGGGCCGCTATACTTGGGATTGTCATCTGGGGGGAGTTCCCCGACAGCTGGACGCTTGCCGGCACTGCTGTTCTGGTGGCGAGCGGCGTTTACATTATCGAGCGATCACCAAAGCCCGAGAACCTTGGGGGACGGCCATGAACGGAATTACGCTGGAACAGGCGCGTACGATTATTCAAAGCGCTTTTTTCAAGGCAAGCGACGCAGGGCTCAAACCCCTCGCTGTCGTGGTGCTGGATGCGGGCGGACACACCACCGCCTTCGAGCGCCAGGACGGGGCCAGCGCCATGCGTTTCAAGATCGCCCATGGCAAGGCCTATGGAGCCATCGCCATGGGACTTGGATCGCGCGCGCTCTATGAACGCGCTCAAAGCCAGGCCTATTTTCTCGACGCCATGAACGCGCTGGCCGATGGCGCGCTGGTGCCGGTGCCGGGCGGTGTATTGATCCGCGATGGTGAGGGCGCGCTGTTGGGTGCGGTCGGCGTAACCGGCGATAATTCCGACAATGACGAGATGTGCGCCATCGCCGGGATTGAAGCGGCCGGACTCATTGCCGAAACGGGCTGAGGCGGTACGGATGCATACTCATAGCTGAAAGAGGATGGCTTCCCTAGCAGATGGAGTTTGGTTTGCCACAATGCTCTTTTTCAAGTTTTTTCAGTAGCTTCTTCATGGCTTCGCCCGCGGTTCCTTGCTGCGGTTTCTGAGGCGCTCCATTCTGGAAGGAACCCGTAGTGTTTGGGTCGACGGTCTGCTGCATTTGCATTTTGGTGATACCGGCGATGCGAAACGAAGCAGTGTTCGATGCGTCTTTTGCAGTTTGAAAGACGTGCTGATCTGTGAGATTTGCAGTCACGGTCTCTTCGATTGAGAAAAATCCGGTAACGGTTTCCATGATCACTCGTGCGGAGTGCGGGGCATCGACATGCACTGCCGCTTGGGCAGAAGTTGCGAGTAGAAACGTGGCGTTTGCCAACAGAATGGCCGCACCCAGTATGTGTGATTTTTTCTTAAGCTCAGTCATTTTTTGCTCCATCATTTGGAAAGTCAGAATTTCGGTTGCAGCCGTTAGTCGTTCCCAGGACGAAATAGGTTCAAACCGAATTCATTTTTTTCAACATGAGCTAATGAGGCAATGCGGGAACGCCGAGAATATGACCATGCGCGTAGAGCATGAGCGCCCAAAGCGCGGTCGCCGCCGCCAGCCGCCAGCCGCCTATATCGGCAATGCTCAACTTGGCGCTGCCATCAATGATACCCGCGAATGGCACAAAAGATGTCTGCTTCTCAAACGCCTGCCAGGCGGTTCCCAATTCTTCGCGTTTCCGGTTCTCCTGAAGCCTTGATCCAGCAACCGCGAGCAGTGCAAGCGTGCCGAAAAACAGGAGCGAGACCATACTGGGCCGGTTGACGAGATGCAGAACCGCCCAAAGCGCGATGCCCCACATAAGCGGGTGCCGGGTGATGGCGAAAATACCGGCCCAGGGTTTGGATGTCTTCAAAGCGTCCTCGCTCATGACCATGGACGGGTTGCGTGTGGAGACGCCGGTAACGACAAGGATAAAAGCAAAAAGCATGAGCGAGGCAGATAACCAGCGGATTACAGGGCCGGTCACCCAAAGCATTTCAGCAACCGGTGCGCTTTTATAGGCCGAGATCATCCATGCAAGCCCGAGGACAGAGGCCAGCGAAAACAGCCCCATATAGGCCGGATCGCCGATCTTCCTGATGACCCGTTGGCGCGCTTTGACAGCGGGCAAAATATGCAACCCGAGAAAAACAAGGGCCGCGATGGCAAGCTCAGCCATGTCATCGTCTCCACAGCACATTTTGTGCCGATTTAACCTGGAGCATGATCCGATCATATTGAATCATCCAAAGCCACCCCAAAAAACATGGGGGCACCTTCTAATCACTATCGGTCCCGACTTTTTTACCATCGATTCCGATGATGGGGATGGCTCCTTCACCGGGCTCGGAATCGCTCCATACCAGCTTCTTGTAATCAAACCCGCTTTCAATGGTGGGTTTTTTCACTCTGAAATAGGGCGAGAGATCAAAGTCGCGCGGGACGAACAGGGTGTGATGCCTGATCCGGTGAATTTCATCACGCGAAAACGGGCTGGCAACGCGCTCATGGTCCTTGATGGTCTCCACAGAGGGCAGGATTGGATAATGCACCGACTGATAAGCCTGGGCGATGAGGGAGGAGCATATTGCGCGGGTTGGGGAGCCTGAACCCAGCGCAATCATGCGGCGGCGCCAGCGTACCGGCACCGGGGGCATGGGAAAAAGATACCGCGCCAGATCGATTATATTGCGGGTGTCGTATTGCGTGCCGAGACGATCGATCATGAACTGCACAACCTTTTTCCGGTCGGCAGTGGTCAGGTTAACAGCCTGGCAGATGCGGGTGTTGTAAGTCTCGTATTTCGACAGCGGGACGGCAACGCATCCCTCACCCAGATTGGATTCAATCAGATGGGGACCCCTGGCGCCTTGCTTTGAGTTCTCGACCGCATCTCCGACAAACATCGCAGCGTGGGACCATGTGGATTGAGTAAGATATTTGATTGCAACCGCGATTTTCTGATTGCCCTCGACGAGCAGAATATCACCAGGTTGAAGCGTGCGCTCAAGCGTTTCAGGATCGGATGGCGTAAAGGGCCGATAGCCGCTGGATTCCTTTTGCAGAATACCGGCGAGCCATTTGCCGATGTTATCGAGACTGTTGTTTATAAACGACATTATGAGTCCATGACCTAGACCCTTTCTTCTTTATACGGAACCATTTGATTCACCGGGGGCCGGATTTCCGCGCTTTCTGGACTTCGTTATGTCCCCCTTATGGTCAGGCCAGACCATGGCGGGGAACATGCCTCGCCAGAACGCGCGGAAATCCGGTCAAATGATTCCGTATTAAGAAGAAAGGGTCTAGTGAAGGCTGGGACCCTTTAGTAAAGTGTTCCGGTCACTTGACGCAATGACCAGATTTGCCGGCCCTCTCTCACGCGCCACCGTAACCGGCACCTCAACTCCGGCATCCCCGAGCTGCCAGACCTTGCGGTAGAAATCCGCCAGGTTGAGCAACTCCTCGCCGGCCACCGAAACGATAATATCCCCAGCATCCATACCTGCGCGCTCCGCGGGACCGCCGCGCGCCAGACCGAGTACGACGACCTCACCTTCGATATCCGCGCAGTAGACGCCGAGCCAGGGCCGGACGGGCCGGTTGGC
>CAYOEI010000464.1:0-3280 GCA_964402825.1 uncultured Hyphomicrobiaceae bacterium | reverse complement strand
CGCGACGATCGGCTCGATCATGCATCCTGAAATGACCAAGGGCGGATATGACGAGAATTTTGCCGCCGCGACGATTGCCGCCGGCGGTACGGTTGGCATCATAATCCCGCCGAGCATCATTTTCATCGTCTACGGCTTCTTGATGAACCTCTCCATCTCCGATCTGTTTATCGGCGGCCTTCTGCCCGGCCTGTTGATGGTTGCGGCCATGCAGATCGCCTGCTGGATTGTTTGCCAGATCAACGGGTGGGGCCATCTGATTTCCATCTCCCTGACGCGCATCGCCAAGACGGGCGTTGGCGCCTGGCTGGGTTTCGCCGCCATCGCGCTGGTGATCTGGGGGATATATTCAGGCAAGTTTTCACCGACGGAAGCCGCCGGCGTCACGGCCGGCTTCTGCGCCATTGTCGGCATTGCTTTTTATCCCATCTATCGGATGTTGCATAAGGGCGAGGTGGTGGCGGCGCGCGAAAAGGCAGAAGAATACAGCGACGATACCGGTCTGCTGGAGCGCATTGTCATTCCTGGGTTTTCGATTAAGGAACTGCCTGAGCTGATTATGAGATCGGGCCAGATCACCGGGCTGCTGGCGCCGCTGATTGCGATCTCGATCGTCATGCAGCAAATCCTGACACTTCTTGGCGCGAAGGCATTTGTCACCGCGACCATCGGATCTCTGGGTGATTATTACGCAATTCTTTTTGCCTGCATGGCGCTGGTTCTGGTGGCCGGCACATTTCTTGAGAGTTTGCCGAATACGATCATCCTGGCGCCGATCCTGGCTCCGATCGCGATGGCGACGGGCGTAGACCCTATTCATTTCGCGGTGATTTTCCTGGTCGGCGACGCTATTGGATTCATAACCCCGCCCTATGGGCTTAATCTTTATGTGGCGAGCGGAATCACCGGCATTCCCTATTTCCGATTGCTGAAATATACGATGCCTTATCTGTTTGCGCTCATGGTCGTGTGGATGATTATTGCCCTGGTTCCGGAGTTGTCAACAATTCTCCTGGTGCATGAGGGCGCGGGCGTATTTCAGCTCAGTAATTAGCTGAGCTATAGGGCAGGGCCCTAGTTTGACTGCGCAGGAGGAAGCAAGTGCCAAGGCTATCCCGGTCCATCAGGGTTTTGAATATTCTGGAAGCTGTGGCCATGTCTGACCGGCCCATGCGTGTCGCCGATCTGATGACGGCCTGCGATCTGCCCAAAGCCACGGTGCACCGCATCTGCGGATTGCTTGGCGAGCAAGGATATTTGCGCCAGCAGATCGGCATCCGGGGGCTTGTTCCGGGCCCAAAACTGATTGATTTTGCAAATCTGGTCTTGGCGAGCCAGTCGCATAATTTATTTCGCCACACGGTGCTGGAACAGGTCGCCCGGCGTATCGGCGAGACGTGCAACATTACCATCCCCGATGGCACGTCGATGGTCTATTGGGACCGGGTGGAAACGGAATGGCCACTTCGCCACCAATTACCAATCGGTGTGCATGTACCCTTGCATTGTACGGCCACCGGAAAGCTTTATCTCAGCACGCTTTCAAAAAAACAGCGCCGTCTCCTGTTGAGCGATGCGGCTTTCGACAGGCATACACCCAAGACGATTATGGATATTGACGAGCTTGATGAGGCCCTCGCGGAAATTTCCGCTTCGGGGCTCAGTACGGATAATGAGGAATTCATCGAGGGTATGGTCGCCATTGCCGTGCCGGTTACGGACAAGCTCGGGCGGTTTGTCGCCGGGCTGGCAATTCATGCTCCAGTAGTGCGGATGTCTCTGGAAGAGGCCATCTCTCATGCTGATGTTTTACGCGCGGCGGCGCAGGAACTCGGCTCGGATATTACCGGTGCTCAGTGGTAGGTGCGCTCCACATCCTCGAAAATGACGCTGCGATGAATTTCTGAGATTTTCAGGGCCTTGACGAAATCGATGAGTTTCTTGCGTTCGCGGGCGCTAACCTGGCCATTGGCCAGCAGAACCATATAGGCGCCGCTCAGGATTGCTTCTTTTGTTTTGCGTGTCAGACGGTTATTTTCGCGCGCCAGCTCGCCGGCAAAAGTGAGACCGCGTGCACGGTAGGAGCAGGGGGCGGCGCTTATCTCATCCACGCTGACCGCATCTCCCGTCACTTGCGAATAAAGGGCGCTGATAGTTGCGGCTTTGCGTTCAGGCGCATCACCATCGGCGGCGGCCATCGACACCATGGCTTGTAGAATAAAAGTCTGGTCTGTGCTGTGTGCCTGGGTCATCTCAATTCTCCACGCCTTCGTTAAGGTTTTGCGGGCCTGACATGCGGCGGCTCTCATATCTGTTAGTCGCCGGTGAGGCCCAAAAGGTTCAATTTATTCGTGAAGAAAAATACGGCGTACAACCTGAACCCGGCCTGAGCGGCAGGTTCATCAGTCATTCATTGTCAGGGGGGCTTATCCGATATGACTAAGCCGCCCGCGCCGAGGGGGCGCTAAAGGGCGGCTTGTCCGGTAGAATGGTGGTTATTTATGAGTTCATTACCTAGTATTTCACAACCTTCCGGTACAGGTGCCATGTTGCATGTCCGAGCACCGGCATTGTGACGGCGAGGCCGATGAAGAAAGGCAGCATCCCGATCCCCAGTAATACGGTGACAATGATTCCCCACATAGCCATGGACACCGGATTCTGCATTACGGCCCGAGTGGAGGTTTGAACCGCCTCGATTGCGCTCACTTCCCGGTCCAGAATCATAGGGAAGGACACAACGGAAATGATCAACACTGTCACGGCGAACAGGAAGCCGACGCCGCCTCCAACAATGATCAGCGTCCAGCCGGCGGAGGTGGTGAGAACTTCATAAACGAAACCTGGAATGGAAACCGGCAGAGCGGTACCGAAAGTCAGCCGGTATATGGTCAAAGCTGCACCGAGCCAGATGAAATAAATAACCAACTGCAGGACGCCAAGCGCCAGTATGGAGCCAATTGAACGGGATTTAAAAGGTGCAAAAGCGTGTTTCCAGCTGACCTTACCGCCTTTCTCCCGGCGACGGCTCAACTCATACAGACCAACCGCGGCCAATGGACCAACAAGCGCGAACCCGCTGATGATAGGGAACAGAAGCGGCAGGATGTCGTATCCAAATGTCAGCCTTGCCAAGATTATCCCCAGGATGGGATAAATAATGACGAGCAGCACAAGGTGGCTCGGATACGTCTTGAAGTCATCAAGCCCTTTTTTGAGGGCATCAACAAGATCGTCCCAGCCAATATCGCGAATCTCTGGCTGGACCCCTGCCATCCCT
>CAYOEI010000463.1:0-3809 GCA_964402825.1 uncultured Hyphomicrobiaceae bacterium | reverse complement strand
AAGCGGCGGATATACAACCGGCCCTAAGGATTATTCGGGCCCGCGCTGGTCCAATGATCGCCATCATGAAGATGGTTTGATTGTTGGCCGTGACTGTGTGGCCCTGCCGCCCGGCGTCAGCGCGGAATATATACCGGGGCGTGACGCCTGGGGCCGCACCATCATACCTGCTGAGCAGCCAGAGGGTTTGAATAACTCTTTTCCTTTAGAGGTTGAGCTCGAGATACTGCTCAAGCAAAAAAATATTGGTGGAAAAAATATCGATCTGACCGCTAGCGCCCTGCCTTTAATTGAGCAAACCTTGCGGCTACGGGATTGCCAGCCCTCGATAAAATAAGCTATTAGCGCCCAGTCACTAATTGATCGCGAAGCAGGTCCCTTGCGGGTGCGGCGTCATGCCGGACTTCTCGTGGCCTCAAGGTTGATCCAAACCCGTCAGAACAGCAAGAGAGAGCCTGTGAGGCTGAGCCAATACTTCCTCCCCATCCTGCGCGATGACCCAAAAGAGGCGGAAATCGTCTCCCACCGGTTGATGTTGCGGACCGGCATGATCCGTCAATCGAGCGCGGGCATCTATTCATGGCTGCCGCTCGGACATCGTGTCCTCAAGAAAATCGAGCAGATTGTTCGCGAGGAACAGGACCGGGCTGGAGCCCTGGAAATTCTCATGCCCACGATCCAACCGGCTGACTTATGGCGAGAAAGCGGGCGCTATGATGATTATGGCAAGGAAATGCTTCGCATCACCGATCGCCATGATCGCGAAATGCTGTACGGGCCGACCAATGAAGAACAGGTCACGGAAATTTTTCGCGACGGGGTGAAGTCATACCGCGATCTGCCGCGCAACCTCTATCACATCCAATGGAAATTCCGCGATGAGATCAGGCCGCGTTTCGGCATAATGCGCGGCCGCGAATTTCTCATGAAAGATGCGTATTCATTCGATCTGACACCGGAAGGAGCCCGCGAATCATACAACAAGATGTTCGTGGCCTATTTGCGCACTTTCGAACGCATGGGGCTCAAATCGATTCCCATGGCCGCTGACACCGGCCCTATTGGCGGAGATTTAAGCCATGAGTTTATTGTGCTGGCGGAAACAGGCGAGAGCCAGGTCTATTGTGACCGTGATCTCATTGAGCGGGCTGCCCCTGGAGAAAACATTGATTATGGCGCCGATCTCACGCCGATAATACAGGAATGGACCGGCAAATATGCCGCTACCGAAGAAAAACACGATCCGGCGCGATTTGAATCTGAAGTCGCTGAACAGAACCGCATTTCGGCAAGAGGCATTGAAGTTGGACACATTTTCTACTTCGGGACCAAATATACTGAAGCCATGAACTGCCGGGTACAGGGCCCTGACGGCGTCATGGTAAGCCTCCAATGCGGATCCTATGGTATAGGAGTATCCCGGCTCGCCGGTGCAATCATTGAAGCGAGCCATGACGAGAACGGCATCATCTGGCCAGATGCAGTCGCGCCATACAGCGTCGGGGTGATGAATTTGAAGGCCGGAGACAACGAGACAGATGCGGCTTGCGAAAGCCTGTATGTCCAGCTCGGCGCCGCCGGCGTGGATGTGCTTTATGATGACACCGGCGAGCGGGCAGGAGCAAAATTCGCTACCATGGATTTGCTTGGACTCCCCTGGCAGGTCATCGTTGGACCAAAGGGATTGAAACAGGGCGAAGTTGAGATCAAGCGCCGGGCTACCGGGGAACGGAGTTTCCTGACACCGGAAGCCGCGGTTGCACGTATCCTGGATACGGACTAAACGCAGGCAAGGATCATTCGGGGCAGGTTTATGAGCGAGGCGACAGGCACAAAGCCATTTGCTGCATTTGAGTGGATGCTCGCGATGCGGTATCTGCGTGCACGGCGCAAGGAAGGTTTTATATCGGTCATCGCCGGTTTTTCCTTCCTTGGCATCACACTCGGCGTGGCTACCCTTATCATTGTGCTTTCGGTCATGAACGGTTTTCGCAGCGAGCTGTTCGATAAAATCCTGGGCCTGAACGGCCACGTGGTCATCCACTCCATTAACGGCCGGTTCACTGACTATGAGGAAGTCGCGGAGCGCTTGCGCAAGGTCAAAGGGATACAGCGCGTCCTGCCTCTGGTCGAAGGTCAGGCAATGGCATCGACCGTATCGCTTGCCAGTGGCGCGCTCATCAGGGGACTTTCGGAAAAAAGCCTGAAATCTCTTACAGCTGTTTCCGATAATGTGCGTGCAGGGACCTTTGATAATTTTGACGATGGCTCCGGCATTGCCATGGGAACAAGGCTGGCTAACCAGTTACGGGTCAGGGTCGGCGATAAGATCACCCTGGTTTCACCGCGCGGCACCACCACACCCTTTGGCACTGCGCCCAGAGTGAAGCGCTATAATCTCAGCGCCATATTCGAGATGGGCATGTCGGAATATGACAACACCATCATCTTCATGCCATTGAAGGAGGCGCAGAAATACTTCAACAAGAAGAATGCCGTATCTGTACTGGAAATCGTTGTAGACAGTCCTGACAGCGTTGGGAAAATGCGTCCCGCAATCCTTCAGGCCGGAGGACCTAGCATTTATGTGACCGATTGGCGGCAGAGAAATGCAAGTTTTTTCAGTGCCTTACAGGTTGAGCGAAATGTCATGTTCATTATCCTGACGCTCATTGTGCTGGTGGCGGCGCTGAATATTGTTTCCGGATTGATCATGCTGGTGAAAGACAAGGGTGCGGATATCGCGATTTTGCGCACTATGGGTGCGACGCGAGGCGCGATCATGCGGATATTTTTCATCACCGGCGCGAGCATCGGTGTGGTGGGAACCCTTGCTGGCCTCGGTCTGGGCGTCATGGTTTGCCTTAACATCGAATCCCTACGCCAGTTCGTGTCTTACCTCACATCAACGAACCTGTTTTCACCCGAGCTCTACTATCTGTCACAACTCCCCGCCCAGATGGACTTGGGGGAAGTAACAACGGTTGTGCTAATGGCGCTCGGCTTGTCGATCCTGGCCACCTTGTATCCATCGTGGCGCGCCGGCCGGCTCGACCCCGTCGAAGCATTGCGGTACGAGTGACATTTTGGATAGCGGCACAAGAATACCCATTTTGAGCCTTCGCGATGTTGATCTCGCCTACCATCAGGCCGAGCGCAGTATCGAAATTCTCAATGGTGCATCGGGAGAAGTTTACGCCGGTGAAACCGTTGGCCTGCTGGGGCCCTCTGGCGCAGGTAAATCGTCGCTGCTGCACCTGCTTGGTCTTCTTGATCGCCCGAACGCCGGCAGTATTGTTTTCGATGGCGCGGATTGCATTGTGCTGTCCGATCGCCAACGCACGCTGATCCGGCGCTCCAAGCTCGGCTTCGTCTACCAGTTTCATCATCTGCTGCAAGAATTCACCGCTCTGGAAAACGTAATTCTGCCTCAACTCATTCTGGGCAAGACGCGTGCGGATGCGGAAAAACACGCCATGAAATTACTCGACCAGCTGGGCCTTGCCGGAAGGCTCGATCACAGGCCCGGGCTATTGTCCGGCGGTGAGCAGCAGCGCGTGGCTATCGCGCGCGCGGTGGCAAATTCACCAAAACTGCTTCTGGCCGATGAACCGACGGGCAATCTCGATCCCGAAACCGCGGAAATTGTTTTCCAGCAGCTTCTCAAGCTGGTGAAGGACACGGGGCTTACGGCCATCATAGCCACCCATAATCTCGATCTCGCACGCCGCATGTCCAGAATCTGGAAACTGGATCAGAGTAAAATCGTCGAAAGTGCGCCGGCAGACATCTAGGTCATGAACTCATAA
>CAYOEI010000462.1:0-3887 GCA_964402825.1 uncultured Hyphomicrobiaceae bacterium | reverse complement strand
ATACTCCTTGGTATATATTTTCAACAGCGCGGTTGCCACTTGCGGTGCGGTTTTGTCCTCGCCTAAAAACGCGCCTGACCGCTTCATATCATAGAGCTTGGCGCACTTCACAAACCGCGCCCGAGTTATGGCCGCCCTTTTCAATGTTGGCAGCCCTTGCCCCTTTCTTAGCCTCAGCCCCAGCCTTTGCGGCCTCGGCCTCTGCAACCCCAGTGTGAATGGCCCCGGAAACGCCCACCGTCTTAAGCATCCGCCAAAACTCATCATTGTTGACCATTCCTTGCAGCGCGTCCTCCGTGAGCACGCCGTTACGCAGATTGGCCTCAATCCGGTCAAGCACAATCTCCGGGCATTCAAGTACCTTGTCACAAAGCTCTGCGCGCAGACCGCTAATATAAGGATAGTCGGGCGCAATCATTTGCCCGCCCGCAGTTCAATGACTTGCCCCTGATCCCTACCCGTAACGGCGTCGGCCCATGCTTCCATTGCCTGCACCTTGTCACCCCAGCGCGTTGAGCGCTGATAGGTGCCGAGCACGCCGCCCCGCGTTCCAGATTGGGCGTGATTTAAGAGGCCATCAACTAAGTCAATGTCAAAGCCCCGCTCGGCCAACTCGCTGACAAAGCTCCGCCGCAGATCATGCCAGCGCCAATAATCCGTGCCGCTGACCTTCTGGACCTTCTTTTTGTATGCGCCCCACCCGTGAATGGGTACGACCACTTTGCGATTGCTGGGAAAGACAAACTCGCTTGTGGCAGCTTCCTTGCGCGCCTCAAGAATACTGCTTGCTGCTGCGTTTAATGGGATTTGGAAAGGCTCGCGGTTTTTGGTTGCCGATCCGGATAGGCGGATGCGCCCGGCCTCAAGGTCAATGTCATTCCAGCGAAGGTGAGACAGTTCTGTGCGCCGTAGCGGCAACAATGCCCAGCACTTTACATAACCGCTGAGCGGCTCCCCGAGCGTGTCTGCAATTTTCCAAATCTTGTGAAGATCGCCCATCGGGATAACATACTCACGGCTGGGCGGCGGGGCAGGCCTACGCTTCTTTGGCAGCCAATGCACCGGATTGTCCGCGACCAACTCACGTTCGACACACCATTCATAGAGATTGCTGATTGCCTGTAGCCGCGTCCGGGCGGCGGACGGGCTGGGCTTGCCCGTCCTTGGCTTCATGTGCAGATCAATCAGGCCGATGAGCTGCGTTGTGCCAATGTCCTCAAGCGTCCAATCGGCAACGCCCATTTCAGCGCCAGCCATTCGGAGACATGATGCGATCCCCGCCTTGTAACGGGGCACCCGGTCAAGGTGTGGCAGCTCTTGCTCAATATATTGCTCGGCCGCGTCCGAAAAGGTGACGCGCGCATCACGCGCCCGCATATGCTCCCAAGCTTCGGCGCGCGGGTCTCGCCCTTCCTTGATAGCCTTTAACAACTCAGGGGCGCGCTCCCGCGCATCGGCCAGTGAGTAGGCCGCAAGCGGGCCAATCGTAAGCCGCTTGAGCTTGCTATCGGGTCCGCGGGCCAGAACGGCCCAGCTCCGAAACCCCTTCGGGCTAACCCGAAGATACAGGCCACGCGCTATGTGGTCGCGATGCTCGCCCGGCTGCGCGGCCTTGATAGATTGTGAGTTGAGTTTTATCTTGCTCATCGTGTCCGTTTCCTCAAAGGCGGTCATATCGTTATGAAGCGCGGGGCTGTTCGACTGACTGGCCCTGCGTTTCTTTTTGTTACGGGATCACCACGCCCACACCCACATCAGGCCAAAAGTGGTTCATTTGCTTTGCTCCTGAGTAAAGCCGCCGGCGACCCAAAAGGCGGCGAACAGTAGCGCCCAAAAGAAAGCCGGTACGCCTATAAAGATAAGGGCAAAGTCTCCTAGCTGCGCTGCGGTTAGCGGCTGCGGGTATACGCCAGCAACCAGAAACCAAAGGGCGGCCCAAGCAACGGTGCCAGCGACCCACAGGCGGATGAGATCACGACGCCATTGTATCTTTCCTAGGAGGCTTTTCATTCTCTCTTCTCCAAAGGTTTACTGTTCTGAGGTAACGCTGAGGTAACAAATTTGGCGTAAACCAGCACCCTCGCGTTCCCACATGCTCCTGTGTAGGTTCCGCCAGTATGCTTGTCAAGCGGGAAAGAAAACCGCAGAATATAAGGGTTAAACTGAATATTTGAGACGCAAGGTGGTAGAAAGGTTTAGCTTTTGGCCACGTCAAAATAACTCTTTGCAGCAGTAGTAAGCAGTTTGGGAATGTGGGTGTAGATATAACGCACGCCTTTAGCGAGAACGCCCTGGAGAGCATCCGTGCTCGCCGGCATGCCCGGCGTGTGCCCCGCCGCGACTATTTTCTTTAGCGTCTCGTCGATTGCCTTTGTCACCGGCTGCGCCTTGGGGTTGCCGGGGTGGCCCATGGATTGCGACAGATCGGACGGCCCGATGAAGAACACGTCGATTCCCTCAACCTTCAGAATTTCATCCGCATTCTCAATTGCCCCGGCGTCTTCAAGCTGCACGCAGACAAGTGTCTCCCGGTTGGCCGTCTCGATATACTCATCGGAACTCATGGAGAGGCCATAACCTTGGGCGCGGATGCCGGCCGCCATGGTGCGCGCGCCTTGCGGGTGATATTTGACCGCCGCAACGGCGCTGCGCGCATCGTCCGCCGTGATGACGTGGGGCACCTGCACGCCCATCGCGCCCAGATCCATCACCTGATGAATTTCCTTCGCCGCCTTGGAGGGCGGGCGAACAATCGGCGTCAGCCCGGCGGCCTGCGCCGCCATAATGAGATGCTCGACGCTTTCCAGGGAGATGGACCCGTGCTCACAGTCGATCAGCACCCAATCGAAGCCAAGCCCGGCCGCCATCTCGACCATCTGCGGGGAAGGGAACATGATCGACAGGCCGAAGGCGGGTTTGCCTTCGGCAAATCGGGCTTTCATCTGGTTGGGGATCATCTAGGGCCTGTGGACATGTATGGTCATGGCGCCGGCGCAGCCCTTTTGGCCACTGGCGAGGCGCGAAAGGCGCCGTAATGCGGGCCACTTCAAGCCTTTCGCAACGACGTCCAATGGCCAAAGGGGCTGCGTCCCAAGAGGATTTGGCCAGATTGGCCCAGTTTCATGGCGTTCGTCGTCAAATATGCCCGGCATGTCCTTCCTCCTTACACCAAGAATCTGAACCAATCTGGCCAAACCGGCACTGTAACCATACATGTCCACAGGCCCTTGGGCTCCTGAGTCCTGACCCTAAAGGGAAGCATCGCCCTGGCGCATAAGTTTAGGGCTCGCATCGGGAAGGATGTGCGCCAGAAGCGCCTGCTTGCGCATCAGGTTTACTTTCGCCGGTACGGACATATGCCCCGTGCGCCCGTTAAACTGTCTGTATAGCAGATGCACATTGGTCATCATGCGCTCAGGCGAATCCCATTGTGCGAAGGGCAGGGCGCGGAACTCGTCGCTGGCGACAATTTGGTATGCTGCTTTTTCTGCCGAGAGCTTCTTCTCAAAGCAGCTCAACGCCGCGCCGTGCACATACTCCCAATAGGTCTTGAGAGCGCGAACGCCGTCCTTGCCGGTGAGTGGGCCATGTCCAGGTACAATGGTTTCCACATCAAGCCCGAGGATGAGGTCGAGCGCCTTGAGCCAGTTCTCCACCGGTCCGGCCCACATGACCGGCGTCGATCCGACAAACAGGATATCGCCGGCATACAAAGTTTTGGCGTCCGGCACATAGACCATCAAATCCCCGGTGGTATGGGCCGGGCCAACTTCTATGAGTTGCAGCCTCCTGCCGCCGACTTCACGCCAGACCGTACCTTCGAATGTCTCGGACGCCGGCGTGTGTGTAACTTCATCAAAGCTGTATGGCAGGCACATGGAACTGAA
>CAYOEI010000461.1:0-16474 GCA_964402825.1 uncultured Hyphomicrobiaceae bacterium | reverse complement strand
AGACAGGATGCGGAAGCCGCGATCCGCCGGATAAAGGCAGCCGAAAGCCGCGGGCAATATCTCACCGCCGCTGATCATGCCCGACAGGCCCTTGAGAGCCTGACAGATGAACCCTTGGAAAACGAAAGGGAGATCATCGGGTACCATCTGGTGCGGTCTGTCGCCCGCGGCGGAGCGATCGGCAGGGCTTTTGATCTTTATAAGAAACACGGACTCAGAGAGGTCAGGGAAGCCGATTATCAGTCTCTTGGTGCCCGGCTGGATAAGGACCATGCGCTAGCGACGTTTGGCAATGAGCGGACCGCATTGCTGCGTAAGGCAGCGAGCGCATACGAGGCTGTTTACAAGAATTATGAGGAAAAGAAGAGCTACAACGCAGTCAACGCGGCGACACTCTATCTGCTTGCCAGTGATGACAGGGCCCATGAAATGGCCAGAGCCGCTCTTGCCGAATGTGAAAAGGAAAACCCTGGCGATCCCAATGCGGTATGCAGCAATGATCCAAGGATAAACGATATCTATTGGCACTTGGTCACCATTGCCGAAGCAGAGCTGGTTCTTGGTAACAAGTCCATTGTTCGGGAGATGCTCCACAAGGCAGATGAACTCCCCTATGAAGACTTTGCCAACCGGGCGAGTACGCGAAAGCAATTAAAACTGATCTGCGAGCATTCCGGCATTGATCTCCACATTCTTGACTGTATCGCAAATCCGGACGTCATCTTTTTTGCCGGCCACATTATCGCGCGCAAGGGCGAACCGGGACGTTTCCCAGCGGATCAGGAAGACCATGTTCGCGCTGAGATCAAACGATATTTAGGCACACACCAGATTGCAGCTGCGTTTGGGTCCCTGGCGTCAGGCGCCGACATACTGGTTGCGGAGGAATGCATCGCCCGGAATAGGTATCTGGGTATTGTTCTGCCTTTCCAGGAAGACGATTTCGTGGAGATCTCCGTGAGGTGCTCGGGCGAAAGCTGGGTCGAGCGGTTCGAGGCCTGTATGGACTGGTTCGAAAGTTCAACCAACCCCGATCGTGGTGCGGTTACTTTCGCGACCGACGGCGCCTATCTGGACGATGACAGCCTGTTCAACTATTGCGCTCATATTGCCATGGGGCTCGCCATGGTCCGTGCGAAGCATCTCGATGCCAATTTGCGTATGCTCGCTGTCTACGACGGAGCGGGCGGCATGGGCGTGGGAACAGACGGCAATATCGAGATGTGGCAGGGTTTCGGCCTGCCGGTGGATATCATCTCCGTCAAAGGCAATGCACAACCAAATACCAGAGGCGGTTCGCCATCAAGCGGTTCCCTCAAACGCACACCGCGCGCTATGCTGTTTGGCGACGTCGCCGGGTTCAGCTCTCTTCGGGAGGAGGAACTCCCACATTTCCATTCACGGTTCATGGCGCGCCTGTCTGACGTGCTTAACGGGTTTGGCGAGAAGGTGCTCTACAGGAACAGCTGGGGAGACGCCATATATGTTGTGTTCGATGATGCTTTCACAGCGGCACAATGCGGGCTGGCACTGCAGCGCGCAGCTAAGGAAGCAGGCCAATCCGGTCTTGCGAAAAAACTGAACCTCGAGCTGAGATTGGGCGGGCACTACGGCCCCGTATTTGACGGGCACGATTTCATCCGGAACGAGTCGACCTATTTTGGCTCGCACGTAACGCGCACTGCCCGGATCGAACCTATCGCGGTTCCGGGCGAGGTCTATGTTACGGAAGAGATGGCCGCCGCCCTCGCGCTTTCAGGCGACCAGACGATCGAATGCAATTATATCGGTATTGAGTCCCTGGCCAAGGGATATGGCAAAATACGCATGTATGTTCTCAAATCCCGGGGTTGATGACCGGTCATGGACACCCCCACCACCAAGGTCTTCGTCTTTTATTCGCGCAAGGATAGGGCGTTTGTCAGACGGCTGGTCGAGGGGCTTGAGGTCGAAGACGACATCGAGGTCTTCCGCGATACCGAAGACATCCTCCCCACAAAGGAATGGAAACAGCGGCTGGAAGAGCTGATTGGCGCGGCGGACACCATCGCCTTTGTCTTAAGCCCCAATTCGGCCAAGTCCGATGTCTGCCGCTGGGAAGTGGAACATGCGGAGAGTCTCAACAAGCGTATCGCCACGATTTGCTGCAATTTACACTGGAACACATCACCTGTTAAATGCCAGTTGAATAGAATGAAGAATAAATCTCCATATCTGGTTCGTCTCTTTTCAATCATGCTCGTAGTGCTGCTGGCAGTATGTATCACAGCGAAGGAAAGCCGGTCCGAGGAAGATGAAGAGACCTATACAAGGGATGTCCTAGTCAGCCATATGTGCCGGCAGTTGAAAGAACAAGCGGACAAATGGAACATTCCCCCGGCATATTTCGCCAAGCTGATCTGGAAAGAAAGCTGGTTCGATTCGAACGCCATCAGTCCGAAAGGCGCCGAAGGCATCGCTCAGTTCATGCCTGGAACGGCGCGCCGGCGCGGGCTTGAAGACCCGTTTGATCCGGATAGCGCCATTGCTGCATCGGCAAAATATTTATCGGAACTGCGCGATGAATTCGGCAATCTGGGATTGGCCGCCGCGGCATATAATGCGGGTGAAAACCGGGTGTACCGGTGGCGCGCCGGCAGATCAGGATTGCCGCGCGAGACGCAGGATTATGTTTACTCCATCACAGGGTACAAGGCCAGGGAATGGAAACGCGAAGCGCTGTCCGAGGCCCGGTTCGTGCTTGACGAAGTTCTGTCTTTCGAGGACGCCTGCAATCAGCTTGCCGTCATCAGGGCACCGCTCCAGCGCTATTTCGCCAACACCTATTACAATCGCGGTCTCGCGCTATCCCAGAAGAAGGAATACAGAAAGGCGGTCGCCAGATACACGGTCGCCGTCCGCCTTAAACGGATATTTCCTCATGCCTATAACAATCGCGGTCTGGTTTACCGGAAGATGGGTGACTATGAAAATGCCATTGCCAATTACGATGCAGCGATCAAGCAGAGGCCGAGCTATGCGGCCGCCTACAATAATCGCGGCTATGCGAAGCGAAAACTCGGCCGTCTAAAGCAAGCGATCGAAGATTATGACAAGGCGATAAAGCTGAAAGCCGGGTACATCGCGGCTTTTTTCAATCGCGGGTTCGCCAAAGCGAAACTCGGCCGGTTCAAGGAGGCGATCATTGACTATGGCAAGGCGATCAGGCTCAAGCCCGATCATGTGCTGGCGCTGTATAACCGCGCCCTGGCGCATCTGGAATCCGGAAGCGCCAAACTGGCCAGGGGAGATTTCAGCAAGGCGATTGCCGTCAATCCCGGCTTCGCCAAGGCGTATTATCGCCGCGCGATTTTGTTGAACGGGCTTGGAAAAACAAAGCTTGCGCTGAAGGATTACAAGAAGTCAGTTGCTCTCAACGCCGCCTTTGGTCGCACACGATATAAAAAACGCTTTCAGGCGGCGCGATAGTCACCGCAAGCGGCAACATTCTCATTCACGGCATTTTGGATTTTACCATCTGCAGGTTGAATCCCGATGCATGGTAATTGTGGCACTGGGTGCAGGTCTCGCCAGCGGTCTGCTGCGTATGGCAGGTGCTGCAAACCGCCTTGTCCATCGGTGTAAAGTTCGACACGAATTTACCGGGGTCACCATCCTTATAGGTCTTCAGATAGTCAGCAGCATCAGAGGTGTGTAATTTGTGGCACAGCGCACATCTCTGGTTGCCGGACGTGCCGATATGGGGGGCATGGGAGAATGCCGTGAACCGGGTCTTCGTATCTCTGGAGCTGAAAGCGTGCCACCTGACCTGTTTGGAAGCGCCTTCGGTGTCGATACTATGGCATTTGGCACATCGTCCAACAGCGTTGCGGTCTGCAAGCTGATCAAAAACCGGCGCCAGCAGAGATTCCTGGCCGGTTCCAAACGCCTGGCCGGAATAATCGAGCCAAGTCTGTAAAATGCGGTCTGAATGTCCGTATGGGCGGTATCGAATTGTAAAATCTTGCCGATACCAGCCACCGAACTCTGCCCAGGATTCAGGATCGAACTGCTGGGCCGGTTTGCCGCCATCCTTCCCGTCAGGTTGTGAAGTTTCACCGGCTGCTGTCAACGCGTCGTCTTGGGCGAGAGCGTCGGCACCTTCGAGACTGCCATCCTGTCCTCCAAGTATGTCGGACCCTTCTGAATTGCTGTCCTTCTCGCTAAGAATGTCAGTCTCATCGGATTTGCCGTCCTTTTCGCCAAGAATATCGGCCCCCTCGAGATTGCTCACCTGCCCGCCAAGTATGGCGTCATCGGATTTGGGCAGGATTGAACCTTCACCCCCGGCAGGTTTCTTTTCACGCTGTTTCGTTTCAGTGGGCGGCGGTTGAGTAGTCGCGCTATTCGTGTCCTGCAGGGCAGCGAAACCTTTTGTCGGGTTTCCCTTGGCAAACTGCTCTAGGTCATCCTTGAGATCAGGAAACCAGTTCTTGTTGCCCATCATGACGACGTCGCGCGGCATCAGCCCGGTGAACAGGGCCATTTGCAACTGGTTGATTTTTGATCCATCCGCGTTGTCCGGCAGCTTGGTCATCGCTTGAGACAATGGCGTGCTTTCCAGCCGGCCCATGAGCTTTTTGAACACCCATGCCAACGCTTTGACACTGCCGAGTTGTTCGTCGCTAGCCTCGGAGAGATCCTGAAGATCGAGTTGCGATACGCCGGTGATGATCTGGGCCCCCTTGGGTTCGATCGCGATCAGGGCCTTCAAAAAACCGGTCAATTCTGCTTCGGAATCCTCCGGCCACTCACCGATGTCGATACCGCGCTCGGCCAATGTCGCAACGTCAAGGCCCGGCACGGCCAGAAAATCTATCCCTTTGGGGCCGCTGGCCCGCGTGGTTCCCAAAATATCGCCATTGTGGCAGCTGGAACACATGGAAGCATAAGGCCTGATTTCCATGTATATTTGTGCGGCTCCCGGGCGGTGGCAATCAGCGCAGTTCGAGGGCACGAACTGGTCCGCGTTACTTTCTTCCTTCGTTTTCGGGAAATGTTTTTCGTGATGGGATTTGTGATTGAAGATAATCCGCGTGCGGCGATCGAAGGGATAGCTGGAAAATTCCGGGTGCGAGGCCGCAAAGGATCCGAATTTGGACGTATGGCAGGTCTGACAGCGATCGTTGGACATTGTTTTCAGATTGTGAGCCGTCCCCTGATGTTCCTCATGGCAGGTGGCGCAAAAAATCTTCGATTGGCCTGGCGCGCCATCCATGTTCGATGCCGGCAAGGCAATCCGGTGCAGCCAGCTAACCATGTTCACCGGGCGGCCCGTGGCGCCGGCATTATATTGGGCGGTCAATTGCCTCAATTGATCGACCGGATTGGTGTGCGGGGAAAACGGCGCCGCTCCAACATTGTGGCAACCGATACACAGTTTGGCGTTGTCCTCAGGCTTGACCGCGGCGGCGAAGCTATGCAGCCATCCCAGATCTTTCGTCTCGACACCGGCATGGCATGTCTGGCAATCGTTCAGGCTGGCATGTTGCGAAGACAGTGGCCCGGGCATCAGAAATTCGCGTGCGTTCTGGCTACCCAAAATGAGTGCGATCAATCCGACGCAAAGGGCCGTGGCCCAAACGACAATCCGTCTTCGCACTGTGCGCAGGCTCGGTTTTGGAACACACCTCTCGAGCGTTAGACAGCACTGACCATCCGGCAGCGGACCGGTCTCGCAAGGACCGCCTGCGATTGTCGAGCGCCGGCACTCCCAACGTTCTCCCTCCAGATGCGGCTGGCAGACCGTCGTTACCTGGCAGCTCCCGTTGGCGCCAGGTCCTTGCAGACACGGTTTGCCCTCGGCCATACGCCCGCAAACCCATTTGTCCTGTGGGCGCTCATATGGGCTGTCTTTAAAGCCAAATTTTTGCAAAATCAGCACGTCAGGCTATTCCCATGGAAAAGGCATATGAAATGATAATGTGGACGATGATGGCCACGATCATCGCGTAGACGGCCGGGATGTGGAAAAACAGCCACAGCTTCATTAAAGCGTCATTGGCATAGCGAAAATCGAGATTGTTTTTTGCCTCGACGAGCGCCCGCATCTGTTCCAAATCTCCCTTGCCGTCTTTATCGAGATATCGCTCGATCGCATCAAGTGCGCCGAGCATGCCGGCCAGGGGCCGGGTCGAAGCCCGCAGATGAGCAATAATGTTGCGGTGCCCGGCGAAATATTCGGCGAGCATATCGTTGTAGAGATTGGAAATACTCAGCGTGTTCTCATGGTTGATCGATTGCCGGACCAATTCCTCGGCTTGTGCCGCCAATTGCACACGGTACGTCGCAATACGCTCGAACAGAATGCTTTCGCCGCGCGCCTCCAGCCGGGGCGGAATGACCTTGCTGATCACGCCGCCAATGATTCCGCTGACCGCGATCAAAACAAACAGGCACCACAACAGCCATTCCAGTGGCGAGTCTGGAATCCGGTAGTTGGTGTGGACCACAAACACACCTACGGTCACGAAACCAAGATAGTAGTGCAGCTTCAGCCATTTCCTGACCTGCCCAAACGGCAAGATAACGACCTTCTTGCGAAAGGTCAGAAACATCAGAACCGAGATGCCGGCGACCAGAATCCAACCGTTGAAATATTGCGCATCGCGCAGTGAAATGTCGTAAACGAGATTGCCGACATAAAAGACGGCAAAAGCGATGCTTGCGAGAGCCAGGTAGAGCAGAACGCCTCTGTTCATGAGCCAGCTTAACACAGCCATTCCAGCAGCTTTTTAGTGTCACGGATGTTGATCCGCACCAATGCATCATGCGGACAGGCCTGTGCGCAGGCAGGTCCGGTGAGTTGGTTGGCGCACAAGTCGCACTTCGTTGCCCGGCTGATCGTGCGCCCTTCGCTATCTGTCGTAAAGGCTCCGGTAGCATCGCGAATATCCACCATGCGGATATTGTTATAGGGGCAGGAATTGGCGCAGGTTCCGCATCCAATGCAGGTATTGTCATTGATAACCACGTTACCCGTGCTGGCATCGCGATGGATAGCGCCTGTCGGGCAGCCGATCAGGCAAACCGGATCCGTGCAATGCATGCAGGCATTGGCGATCATGGCATTTCCGAAACTATGCCCGTGGCGCACGAAACGCGGATTATTGTCGTGCGCGGTCGCGCAGGCTTTCACGCAATCATCGCAGCCCACGCAACGGTCGGTATTGATCACCATTGCGTTTTCGCCATTCATAAAGCGGTGATCGACGACGAAATCCATCATGGCCTGCCGCATTTTTTCGTCGCCCGCATCGGCGGCGGCATCGTTTCCGGCATCCAGAAAATGACTTGGCAGTCCAGGGAGAATATATTTCTGGACCAGGTTGGTGGGAATGCGAATGACGTCGACATATCCGATTGCCCGCAAACTCGAATTCATGGTGTTACTGCCTTCACCGGAAGCAAGGTCCGCGATTTCCTGCAAGCCGTAAGTGTCATCGGGCGACAGGTGGCCGATGGTCCTCTCGCCAAAATCGATTCTCTCGCTCTGACGGGCAAAACCGCAATTAATGAGAATCAAACCATCGACATAATTGCCCTGTTCGCAAATCAGCGGTTCATGATCGATAATATGCTGGGTGCCCAGCTGCGACCCAAAATCCCTTTTGCCGGCGGTCGTCCAGTCGAATTTGCCATAGGTTTCAAAGAGCGAGTTTCGAGCGATCTCATCCAGAATTTTCTTTGATTTCTTTTTATCCAGATGGTCGAATATCGGACATTCCCGCAACCGGTGGGCCAATCCGCGCTCATTGTAGAGCGTGTCGATGTTCTGCCTGAAGGGTTCTGACCAATCGCGGATTTCCCGTAATCCCTGCCACCGCAATTCGAACAGCAAGGTTTTGTCTTTGCCGGCGAAAATAGTCGCGTTTCGGGCGCTTCTGGTCAGGGCAGCCAATTCTCCGAACATTTGCGGAGCGCGCATTGTGAAAGTTTTTTGCCGCGATGTCAGATCGTTGACGTCAACGAAACCCAGTCCCTCATGCCCGGCCTCCAATGAAGGCGTGACCCGGCCTTTGTCACCTGTCCCTCGCCGTTGCGCGCGATATTCCGGAACACCGGTGCGGGCGAACAGTTGTGTGACGGACCTGATCCAGGATTTTTCCGAGTTTGAGTCTTTGGGTGTCGCCAAATCGTCCTCGGACGAAGACGTCAAACCAACGACCTCACCCTTCATAATGACAAAAAGCGAATTGCCGTAATCGCCATTGCGAATAATGATTTCGCCGCGATCAAAGCTCCGCAATCGTCCGTCATTTGCGATGATGCTTGCAAGCGGCAGCCATTCGGGAAAATCATCGGCGGCTACAATTTTGAAATCCGGCAGCGAGAGAACGCGAGCGACCGTCTTGTCGTCAAGCGGGGTTTCTCCAAAAGGTTCGTCCCAGCGCCGGTTGCGTTCATCAAGGATTTCAGGTTCCAACATCAAAACGCTCTTCAGTTCGAAGCCTTACCTTTGTACTTGTCCGCACCGGGAAGAAACTTGTCGATGGCGCCGAATTTCGACCCGTCATGGGTGGTTGCGAATTCCAGACCCAGCACGGAAATCTTGCCTGCCACATCAACCAGTTCCGCTTCATTGTTGAGCTTCAGCTTGGCGGACTTTGCGACCTCGGCGATTTTGCCCAACTCGGGGGCTTCCGGCAATTTCTTGGCCAGGCTTGCGATGACCTTGCGGGCCCTGTCGGCGCGTTTAGCCATTTTCAGGGCGTAGTCTTTTTTCTCGGTCGCCTTGGAGACGCCGATAAAAGCCGTTTCCAGTTCGACAATACGTCCAACCACAAACATCATCCGTTTGCGTTCGGTACTGGCTCCCGGGTTGCCCTTGCCTTTATTGTACCAGGTGTTGTGGCGCACTTCGCCCTGGGACCAGGCGACGAGTTCGAAATTGCTGCCTGCGGCATGGCCGCCGACATTGACCAGTTTTTCATTCGGCACCAGGTGACAGCTGAAGCAGTTTTTGGCGAGCTTATAGAGCGCTTTCGGGCGGATCATTCCTCCCGCTTCGGATTTTGCCCAGCGTGCGGCGATTTCGGCCGGGCTTTCCTGTCCCTCTTTCTTGGCGCTGAACCCGGAATGAACCTTGTTATAATCCTTACCTTCGGAGTGACAGGATTCACACGAGATGCCGGCTATAGCCTTGGGTTTTCCCTTCACGGTTTTATTTGTAAAATGACAGCCCAGGCAAAGACTGTCCGCCTTGACCCGTTTAACCCCCAATTTGGATGCAATTGCCTTTGCTTCCTTGCTTTTCTGCATTTCCCGGAAGGTGGTAAAATGGTGGGTCTTTTGCCAGGTCCTGGTTTCTGTTTTGTGGCACTCCGCGCACTCGTTCGGGCCAACGATGTTATCGGGGTTGGCTTGTGCACCGGTGAGACCCAGGCTCACCATGAAAAGAACAGCCATAGAGCCCGTTAGCAGTTGGCCTCGGATTGCATCCACCCAATTTCCCGTCATCTTATCCTCCCGTGTCTCAAATCCTATTGATGTTTGTAGCTTATTTTTTTCGTTATGCATCCAGTGAGATATCACCATCCGGCTGGGAGATGCAGACCAGAGCCGATCCTTGCGCTACTTGACCCGTCGGCTTCTTGATATATGCCACCTTGCCGTCCTTCAGCGCGGTTATGCAGCTGTGGCAATTGCCGACTCTGCAACCGGAACTTATGCGAATTCCGTTCGCATCCGCCAACTCGAGCAATGTGCCGGCGTCCGATGTCCAGACCAATGATTTTCCGGTCCGGGTAAACTCGACATTGAATCCTTCGGAAATTTCGGCGTCGGAAAGTTCTGACTTTCCGATTCTTTTCACCGATGCAGGACCGAACGCTTCCATATTGATGTCGTCTTCGGGTACGCCCCAATCCTGCAGTTGTTCTGTCAGGGATTCCATCATCGGCGGCGGACCGCAAATATAGAATTCGTAGTTCGAATTTTTCAGATAATTCTTCATCACATCAACGCTCAGGCGTCCGGAAATATCGTAATCCTGACCCTCGACACATTTCTTCGTCGGATTGCTGAACGCGATCACGGAATGGAAGTGGCTGTTATCCGAAATGATGGCGTTGATTTCATCTCTCAAGGCGATGTCATCGCCATGTATGACCCCGTAGAAAAACCATACTTCCCTGTTGCTGTTTGTTTCCGCGAGCCATTTCAGCATGGACAGGACCGGGGTCAGCCCCACCCCGCCGCCGATCAATACCACGGGCCGGTCGGAATGGGTGTCCAGGACGAAGCCGCCATTCGGCGCCATGACATCGACCATGTCGTCTTCCTGAAGGTAGTCATGGAAATAACTCGATGCCAAGCCACCCGGCGTCCCTTTTTTCGCGTCGCGCGGCGGTGGCAATTTCTTGATGCTCACCCGGTACTGGTCACTGTTGAGCGGGCTGTCCGACAGCGAATAACATCTCACCACCGGGGCCTGTTCGCCCGGCACCGCCAATTCGAAAGTCAGAAATTGTCCTGGTTGAAAGGTCGGCAGTTTGCCGCCGTCATGCGGCGCTAGGTAAAACGAACAAATATTGCCATCCTGGTTTTCGATACGGCGTTCCACAACACGGAATTTTCGCTTGCCCGACCAGGTCAATTCCGTGCGTTCGCGCTCGACTTCATCTTGTTTGATCAGGTTGGCGGTCTGGGTTTTGAAGTAGACCAGCTTGCGCTGATCCATTTTGCGCTGCCGGATGGCGCCATTGAATTGCGAGACCAATCCTACGCAGGCCTGCATCACAGCCGCCGCAACGATAAGACCGCCGAAAAGCTGAAGTGCTAGTGCCATCGGTCGGTCACCTTGAAGGTGGTAACAGGGCGAGCGGTGAGATGATGCATCCTATTCACCAAAAAAGAACTATTATTACTACTGCGCAAACCAGAAGAGAAAACGCGACTTTCACCTACCGTAACGAAGAAATCGAATTGTAAACTGCTCCGGTTGCTTGACGCGGAGCGTCAATTTATCACAGAAAGCCGTCCAAGTCGCCACCGTTTGGCCGCCTCGCTCCGGGGGTGCGAACGATGTAATGCCACCGGGTGCTGATTGATATCTCTCCGGAACCTCGCCGGTGATTTCAGAGACCAGAGCGAGTTTCGGCTGATTAACCCAGATCGGTGTCTTAACATTTTGAAATGCAGTAATTTCGCGAAGCTTCACCTCGTCGGCTCTGCTGAAAATGGCTTCGGCTAGTAATTGAAGAGAACCTCAAAACGTGCCCCGGAGCCGTTATCCCTGCCCTCATTCGCGGTAACGAAACCTTCCAACGTGAGCTGGACGAACCGATTAATTTTGTGCTGATACTGGAAGCCAGCCCCGATACTATCAAAACCTGCGCCATCCTCGTAATCGTGCCGCCCGGCAATTTCCAGAATCAGATTGCGTGTCTGCTTGCTCCAGAACGCCTGGTACCCGACCGCCGCGCCGACCACCCCATTTGTGGTGAACCCATTCTGCTCCGATAAATAGAGGCTCAGATTGGGGCTGGCGAACAAAATGCCCATATTGGCCAGGGGTCCGCCGAGAATGGGTGTGCGTCCAGCCTGGGTGAAATTGCCGACGCTGACAAAGGGATTGAAATATACGATGTCATGCGATCCCGTCACCTCCTTAGAGATTTCGGCTGTGAACAAGGCCCCGTTGCCGACCACGTTGCCGGGGATCTCGTCTTCCAGTGCAAACGAGCTGTTGATGCGAAACGCCGTGCTGAGGCCGCCGAGCGCAGCGATGCGTTGAATGGCGGAGGCACCGACATAAAATCCGTCGCCGTCGCCGGAATCGAGCACGTAGATCATATCGAGATTGTACGTGCTGACATGCGTATCGGCGAACAGGAAAAAAGCAAACATGTCATCAAACGTGTCGGGAAGAAATTCATCGTTCCGGTCGAGACCATCCCATGCCCACAAGGCGCTGGCCCGGAAATTCGACGTACCGCGAAGCGGGATATTATTGCGGACGATGCCGATGGCATCGACCGTATCGTTGATCAGCATTCCTTCCTGGAAGGTGAACGATTGGCGGCCGATGGTGAACCCATAGTCGATCGGCTTTATGCCGGCCCAGTCGAAGACCGGAGCAAAGCTGCCGAAGTCACCCTCGAAGAAGAGAGATTCAATGCGAGTATTGAATTCCTCGTTAAACCCCTCGTCGGCACCCGCGAATGTGTATCGGGTGAACCGGTCTGGCCTGTCGTTGTCGAGCGAGCGCAGCGCGAGAAGAATCTTCTCGGTTCCGGTGAGCTGAAGGTTGAAGAAGAGGTCAAGCCGATTGGCCCATTCGGTTTCCCTCTCGCGTAGCGGCGCACCGTTGTCAAAAGTTTGCAGAGCAGTGCGAAAAAACGAATAGGTCCACAGTCTCGGTTGCAAAAGGGTACCGAGGTGCGGGAGCTCGAAGCCTGGATTGAGCTTCCCGGTACCGAGGAAGGCGTCGCCTTTTTCAATCAGGAGCTTCGGCCGCGAGGGTATGTCATGCTTCCCAGGGCCTTCCTGTGCGAAGGGTATGTATTCGTTCTTAAGTTTTTTGACCCCGGCTTTATGTTCGCCGAGGGGGAAAAGGGGCCGCCACCATGGATTTTCGGACTCACCTTCGGCTCGCGCGGGCATTGCGGCCAGTATGAAAAGCACCATAGCGGCAGCCGCAAGGACGACCGCTGCGGTATGCCCGTTTCCTTTTCCGCATAATAGTTTCATCACCCAACCCCCCCGGTGATCTGATCCGTGCTAACTGACCCCTACAACGTCTCCGGCGTTTTGTTTCATGGGCCGTTCATCGGCCGCTCTTTCACCCATTAGGACGAATTATCGTCTCAAAATTCGTTTAAACCAGCCGCCTCGTTTCGTCCGCGGCGAACCCGTGTCCGAATCGACGTCGAACACGACGGTTTTTCTCCAAAGTGTCTGTGATCCGGCGATCACCGCCCCGCCGACATCGGCTGGCGTCATAAAATAATCGAACCCGACATCTTGAATCGCGAGGATGAGATTGGCCGGCGCGAGTTGAGAGCGTAGTTTGATCCATGCCTTGTAGGGACCCCTGCCGGTTAGATCACGACCACGTATCTTGTACTTTGCCCAGCGTTCACCCAGAGGCTCGATGCCCTTCTTGTGGACCCTCTCCGTGGCCGGCTCGCCGGTGAAGACCAGCGATACCGCTGACGGCAGGACCCGTGGCAGTGCTGTCACCGGATAGGGCACCGGAATGACATGCTCGATCTCGGCGCCGCGGCCACTCGCGGTGACGAACAGGGACTGCAGGTTGAAGAGATAGCGATCGAGCTTGAGCTTGCCTGCGCGGACGTATTCCGAGTGATTGTCCTTGAGATCGCCGTTGGGGTCCCGGTCGCCGGAGCGGAAGACCACGGCGCCCGTCCGGTCCGTCACCGTCACGTCGAGCCAGATCATCCGCTCGCCGGTAAACCCGGTCGGCACATTGTGGCCATCGGTGAGGTTCTTGACCTGGACGCGGAATTTGATGCCGCCCTCATCGGCCCTATCGGTGATGATATCGCCGAGAAAATAGCCGTTGCGCAAGACTTCCAAGCGCTTCTTCGCCGCCCATTCGAGCTTCTCAAACTGCTCGTCGAGAATTTCCCGGGCATCATATCGGTCATCGCGCGATTTCCACTCTTTGGGGAACGGGTGGTCGTCGGAAATATTGTCTTCGAATTTATCGGTTCCCCACCCCGCCTTGTGGTTGAACTTCAACCACTCCCGGAGGGTCTTGAATTCCTTGGCCTCGACATTATGCGGGAAAATACCGGGATGAATGACCGGATAATCAGGGCCGGAGAAGACGTGACTCGTCAGTTTTCTGTCTTTGGTCGGCTCATCGCCCACGACGGCGGCGGGTCCCCAATCATAACCGGAAGGCCTGCCCTGGACCTTTCCCATATGGCAGTCCTGACAAGTGATACCCTTGGCTGCCGCCGGTGACGTACGATATTCGCTGAAGGCCTCCTCAAGCCGGAACCCGTTGAACAGGGTCACGTCATGACATTGGCCGCAGAAAGTGGGATTCGAGATGTTTTTGAAAAGCTTGACTTCCTCGTGTATCTTGCGCCCCGGCTTATCGGGGTCGGTCTGAACCTGGTATTTCTCAGGATTGGCGAGTACGCGTGACATCTCCGCGTTGCCGGTGGGCCCGTAAATCGGTGCCGTCAAGCCGCCTTCGACCAGTGCCAGACGGCCACTGATCTTGTTGTAGGCCTTGTTCACTCGATGACACACAACGCAAGTGATACCCTCGCGCGACGTCGGGTTCCGATCCAAATTGGAAACGATGGGACTCTCGCCGAGATTGGCGCCGACCGGGCTGTGACAGCGGAGGCAAAAATCGCCGTTCGACCCAGAGGACAGCTGGAGAATTTTGTTGCTCAAGGAAAGATAGATCGGGCTCAACTGTGCATAGGAATGCTGAGAAACTGACCACTCCTTATAATGTTTCGGATGGCAGGTCGCGCAGGTGATCGCC
This sequence comes from uncultured Hyphomicrobiaceae bacterium, assembly GCA_964402825.1. Taxonomy (GTDB): domain Bacteria; phylum Pseudomonadota; class Alphaproteobacteria; order Rhizobiales; family Methyloligellaceae; genus UBA2767. The sequence goes on along the minus strand of CAYOEI010000461.1, from coordinate 1,962 downwards.
GGCGGAAACCGGCTTTCCAGAAACAGATCTTCGTGTGCTGCGTCAGCGGTCCGTTGTTCTTCTTTCTTCTTTTTTTCCTCTGTTTCTGTGGTTTCACCATCCGCAGTAAGCAAAGAATCATCATCATCGCTGTCGAGAAGATTATCGTCATCCTTATCTGTCAATAAACTGTCAGAGCCTGTGTCCGAGTCCGACAATAAGCTGTCAGAGCCAGTGTCTGTGTCTGTCAATAAGCTGTCAGGATCATTCCCCGGCGGACAATCCTTTTTTTCAAAAAGTTCGCTATCTGATTTCTCACTAAGCGCGTCATCGCAACCAGAGTCCGACGGCTGCTTTTCAGAATTGTCGCCAGCCGCGGCAAGTTTGATGGCTGTGGCGTCAGATGAATCCACGCTGTCCAGGAAGTTCTGTAGATTTTTTATGGATTTATCGAAATCGTGAAAGTTTGAGGAAACTGCGGGCGAACGGACCTCGGCAGTTTGCGATGGCTGAACCATTACGGTGGTAGCACTGAAACTGGCAAACGCAAGAACAATAAGCCAAATTCTAAAACTAGAATTTCGGAAAATCATACCGACACGCAACCCGTACTACGGCCCCCCCCCTTCAAATTTTTCTTATTATTCTGATCGATATTTTCCAAGACATTATAAAACAATGCACCCTACATGACACCTAGACATTCATCACCGGAGTCTAATTACAACCGACTGTAACATTCAGGCCACAGTATCCCTTTGCTCAGACTTTTTTCGTTGTAGGTGGAAGCAATTACACATTGCCAAGTCGTGAACATATGCCCGGTATCGACCCCCCGGTGCTCATAATTCTTCCTGTGTGACAAACACAAGTCGGTGACTCTGTTTATCCGGCCTCCGCGGTGGCCCCGATGCGCTACCATACTCAACCGAATAGAATGTTCTCTGGCTATTCAATGCTGATGCGTGGAACGTGCGGCAGCACGGAGAATCCAACTGAGCTGGAGATTTTTTTGACCGGTGGCCGAAAACCGGTTTGGAGCGGGAGCTGACAACACGGAGGAGCACGCCGGAGCGTTGGCTATATGCCATATTTACCAACACACCTACCGCGCCGTAGCAGGAACGCCTCCCTCACCGACCACAACGAATGGTGCCCATAGAGCCGGGTAGGCATTCGCCGAGTTTGACGATCGCTTCGTATGGGTCTCAGCCGGCACGACGATTTGCCGTGGCGGCACGCAAATCTGTCCATTGAAGATTTCTGCGTGACTTCCCAATTGGCCCACAACGCGGAAATACTGGAGCCAAGGGCTGGCACAGTGTATCCTTGTCACAGACCCGTAAGATTGAGCACTTTGTTTCACCGCGAGGCGACTAACATCTAAATAAACCGGAGGACAGTATTTCCAAAGCTCACACAAGTGCGAAAAAAACGCAGGAATATCTTGAGCGATATATGGCGGGGTTGGAAAAGCGCAATCCTGGCCAACCCGAGTTCGTGCAAGCAGTCCTCGAAGTTGCATCTACGATCTTCCCGTATATCGCGGATAAGCCGGTGTACCACGAGATGCAGATATTGGAGAGAATGGCAGAGCCCGAAAGGGCGATTTCGTTTCGCGTGCCCTGGACCGACGACAAGGGTCATATTCGAACCAATCGAGGTTGGCGTATTCAGTTTAATTCTGCAATCGGCCCCTACAAGGGTGGCATACGGTTTCACCCCTCCGTCAACGAGTCGATCCTGAAGTTTCTGGGATTCGAGCAGACGTTCAAGAACAGCCTGACCGGACTTCCGATGGGTGGCGGGAAGGGCGGCGCAAACTTCAACCCGAAAGGCAAATCCGACAACGAAGTGATGCGCTTCTGTCAATCTTTCATGACCGAGTTAACCAGACATATTGGTGCGGATATTGACGTTCCTGCCGGTGATATTGGTGTGGGCGCTCGTGAAATTGGTTATTTTTACGGACAGTTTAAACGT
>CAYOEI010000460.1:0-4997 GCA_964402825.1 uncultured Hyphomicrobiaceae bacterium | reverse complement strand
TCTGGAAACTCAAATCAAGCTCGGAAAAATATTTCTTCTTGGAGGAAACAAGAACGAAGCTCTGAAATATAGCAGTAGGGCTCAAGAGCTCATCAAGAACGCCGGCGAATCTGTTGAGGCAAAAACCAGAGCCGATTCATTGGCGCTGAGAGCAACAACCTTGTTCAAGCTGGACGACAGGGAAGGGGCCCTGCAGAGCGCCATGCAAGCTCTGGAGTTAGATGCCGACAATGTCGATGCCAGACTTGTTTTGGTCGCGGAACGTCTTGCCGCGGGAGAACCTAACGAAGCGCTTGCCGTGTTGAACAAGGGGCTGAAAAAAAATGAACGAAATATCTCTCTGCAGGCGCTGAAGATCAGTGTCCTGGATTCGCTCAAGCAGGAAAAAGCGGCAGAAGCGGTAATCCGCAAACTTATCGAGCTGTATCCGGAGACACGCGCATTTCAGCAGGCCCTGGCAAGATTCTATCTCAAGTGGGATCGAAAAGAGGATGCGGAAAAAGAATTGCGCGCTATCGCGGCCTCGCAACCTGAAGATCCCGCTGCCGGCCTCGCCGTCGTGAGGTTCCTGATCTCTACCAAGGGATTTGACGCGGCCCGGAAAGAGTTGATTGTTCAAATTGACAAGGGCGGCAAGGCTTTTCCCTATCAGCTCGCTCTTTCGAGACTTCACTATTCCAAAGGAAACCGCGAGGAAGCCAATCAAATATTGCAAAACGTCATCGCCGCGAATGGAACCTCTGAAAATGTGATAACCGCGAAGGTCGAGCTGGCGAAACACATGCGCGCGGCGAAACGGCCCGCGGACGCCGAAAAACTGGTGGCGGATGTTCTTGAAAAAGACAAGCGCAACATCGAAGGTCTGATTGTTCACGCGGCTCTCCAAAAGGATAAAGGAAACTGGGATGAAGCGGTCGGGGATTTGCGGACAGCGCTGAATGACCGGCCGCAATCGGCACGGATATTGGCGCTTCTCGCAGAAGTGCACGAGCTGAACGGAGCGACCGATCTGGCGGACGAGCGCCTTGCGGTCGCCGTACGGGTATCGAATTACCAGCCGCGCACCGGTCTGCTATATGTGCAGTTTTTGCTGCGCCGTGGCCGGCTCGAGCGCGCGGAAGCCATCCTGCAGGAAATACTTCTGCGCCGTCCTCGGCAAAGGGAAGCCTTGGCTGCTTTGGCCAATGTCCGGTTGCGGCGGAATAACTGGCTTGGGGCAGAGGAAGTTGCCGTCACTCTTCGTGAACTGGGCGATGCGAGCAAGCGTATTTCCGACCAGGTTCTGGCAGCATCCTTGAGCGGCCAGAAAAAATACGATGAAAGCATTAAGGTATTGCAATCGGCCTTTGGGACAACGCCGACCGCGGTTCAGCCAACCATTGCCTTGTTCAATGCGTTTGTTCGTGCCGGCAAGCTGGACGATGCCGGGGCATTTGTACGCAATCTCCTCGACGCAAACCCAAAAAATGCGGTTGCGCATGTGTTGCTCGGATCCCTGCATCTGCAGCAGGGCCGGCGCGGCGATGCCGAAGCCAGTTTCAGACGGGCAATGTCAGTGCAACCAGGCCAAAGTGCAGGCTATCGCGCTCTCGCATCGCTCCTTGCGCGGGAAAAGAAGTACCAGGATGCAGAGCGCGTTCAAAGAGAAGGTCTGGTTAATCTTGTAAAAGCTCATGATGGTCTGAGCCAGGGATTGGACAAGCGAAACAAGAAGCGCCAGGCATTGTTACTTCGCGCTTCGCTGGCCGGAGTTCTGGAACGGGCAGGAAAGTTTGAGGAAGCAATTAAAGAGTATGAAATACTGCTAACTGAACAACCGACATCTCCAATATTCAGCAATAATCTCGCCAGCCTCCTTGCAGAATACCGTGATGATGAAGCCAGTCTGACACGCGCTCACTCTTTAGCGAAACGATTTAAGAATACGCGTGTGTCATTATTCAAAGATACCTTGGGCTGGATATATTTTCGGAAGGGTCAATATGAGCCGGCCGTAGTGATGCTTAAAGAGGCTCGCGACGGGACCCCCAATGCCCCTTTGATTCGTTATCATTTGGGGAGAGCCTACAATGCGGTTAATGTGAAGCCGTTAGCGAAAGAGGAGCTGGAAAAAGCACTTGAGCTGGCCAAGGATGCGGATTTTCCGCAACGCGACGAAGCCAAAAAGATTCTCAAACAGATGGAATCTGAGGCCACTCAGTAGTCTCTATGGAGACAGGGTGAGACCGATTGGCTTTGAATTCGGGTTTTCATCGGATCGATCTAAGCCGATGATGCGCTCTCGGCCCCTATTTTACTAACTTGTTCCGGATGGGCGGTTTTCGTATTGTCACTGTACAACGAGAACACGCCGTGCTTGGTCTTGTTTTTCCGCACGGAATTTATGATTTTCACCGAAATTTCCTTGGCCTCGCTAGCGAACCCGTAAATGAGCGCCGTATCACACAGAATGTTTATGATACGAGGAATGCCCCGACTGGCCGCGAAAACACGTTTGCATGCTTCGGGTGTGAATATGGTCCGATCACTTCCGGAAACGCGAAGCCGGTGAGAGATGTATTCCACCACTTCTTCCTGATTCAAAGGATTGAGGTGAAAATCGGAGGATATTCGTTGGGCGAACTGGGTGAGTTCGGGCAGCTGAAGAAGTCCCTTCAACTGCGGTTGACCCACGAGAATAAGCTGAAGCAATTGATCTTTGTCAGCATTGATGTTCGACAACATGCGGAGTTCTTCAAGTGACTTCGGACCGAGATTCTGAGCTTCGTCAATGATGATGATCGTTTTACGACCATTCGCATATTCGTCGATCAGGAGTTTCTGAAACCGCTCATAGAGCTCAACATGGGATTGCTCTTCGAAGGGTTGGCCAAGTGCCATCATCAGCCATTGGAGCAGACCTTCCTCATTGTCGGTGGTGTGAGACAACAGTCCGACGTTGGTTTTTCTATCGTCGAGTTTATTGAGTAGCTCTCGAATCAGCGTGGTTTTGCCGCTACCGGCCTCACCTGTGATCACTGAGAATCCGGCACTATTCATCACTGAGTATTCGAGCATTGAGAACGCCAGGCTGTGACAATGAGCCCAGTAGATAAACTCCGGATCAGGCAGGATGGAAAATGGCTTTTCCGTTAGACCGTAATATGCTTCATACATGAAAAACGCGACCTTTTCGTTTTTTGTGGCTGCCGTCGATGCTCGGCCTGTTACTTTTTTGTCAACCAGTTCATGAACGATGCAACTGCCGTGTGGCTATTGGGCATCAGGACTGGTCCGCTGGAGAGAAGAGCTTTCTCTGTTTTCTGTTCGCTAACTGGATACTGTTCAAACGGTCACACATTAGGTTGGTCTCACGTTGAATATAATGCGCATTGTTTTTGTGATGGTCCTATTTGCTCACGTTCAATGTGCGTTTATTCCCCTGAGGACGATGTAGACTGTTTTCATGATGATCCTGAGATCCAGCCAGATCGTCCAATTTTTTATATAGGCGAGGTCATGATCAACGCGTCTGCGCATTTTGTCCGCTGTATCTGTTTCGCCCCGGCATCCGTTGATCTGAGCCCAACCCGTGATGCCTGGCTTGACTTTGTGTCGCGTCGCAAAATCCTTGAAAACTGAGAAGAACTGCTCATTGTGTGCCACTGCGTGAGGGCGTGGGCCGACGATGGACATCTCGCCGTGAAGTGCGTTCCAGAATTGTGGCAGCTCATCGATGCTCGTCCGACGTAAAAATTTGCCGACCCTGGTTACCCGGGGATCATTCCGGGCTGCTTGCTGGAACTCTGGTCCGTCCTCCCTAACAGTCATGGTGCGGAACTTGAGCACGTCAATAATTTCATGATTGAAACCATGGCGGCGCTGGCGAAAGAACACCGGGCCGGGACTGTCAAGCTTGATCGCAAGTGCGGCCAGGGCAAAAACTGGTGACAGCACAACCAGCGCAAGTGCGCTTCCAGTATAATCGAGTACCGCCTTCGTGATGACATTCCACTCTCCAATCGGTTTTGAGTGGACTTCGAGCAGACCCAGGGAGCCGATATAATCGATGCGCGGTTGGTGGAGTTTGAACGAGGACATATTAGGACAAAGGTGGACGTCACTTGGCAGCTCATTTAGTCGACTGAAGAGATGCATAAGGCGCGAATCCGACGCTGCGGGCAGCGCAATTATGATCCGGTCAATGGGATAAACGCGAGAAACTGCTATCAGGTCCTCAAGCCCGCCAAGGATGGGCACCTTTGATTTCTTTTGCGCCTGATGCGATATCCGGTCATCGAACACACCAACGAGTTCCAGGGCAAGGTCGTTTTCTGTCAGAAAATCACGAAGGCGCATGCCAAGAGACCCTGCTCCATAGATAGCAACGCTTCGTTGGAAATAGCCTTGCGAGACCAACCGATTTATTCCGGCCATCGCGATCATACGCACGACCAACAGGCTGCCAAAACTGGTCAAGAACCAGATCAGCACCCAGCCGCGAGAATAAAAGTGTGCGTCTTTGATGAGATAACCAATTGCGATCAGAACCAGGAACGCGACGCCAAGACCGAACAGAATTCGCTTGGCAAAATCGGCGGTTTTGATAATGGAATCGAGATTGTAGAGACCATATCTCTTTAGCGAGAAATGAACGAAGACGCTCCCCAAAATCGCAACGCTCACATAGGGCGCCAGGGGGGGGGTATTACCGAGATACCAGTTTATATAACCAATCTTTGCGATTATCGCGCAAACGATTACGAGACCCGCCTCGGTCAGCGCCAACAGTTCGGCTACCATTTTTCGGGACCAAAATCCCGACCGCCGATTGCTAACACCGTTCCGAGCCACGTGCTCGATCAACGAACTCGCACTCGTTACATCCAACATTTACGCTCACGCCAATTTACAAAACTCGCTAAACTGTGTGCAGGCTATCGTGTTAACGGATTATTGACAATTGATATTTCCGCATTGAGGTTAATGGCTAAGTGACTAGTTAATGGGTAAGTGAC
>CAYOEI010000459.1:0-3210 GCA_964402825.1 uncultured Hyphomicrobiaceae bacterium | reverse complement strand
GGCCGCAAGCGCCAATCGTAGTCAAGGCCCCTGAAGACATGACATCTCACAGTGAGGAATTGCCGGGCGAGGTTGAGGCGATAAACTTCTCAGCCCGCGCCGCTCTCGACATCGATGAGCTGGATGATACAAAAACGCAGGCTCTTTTCGTCTAGTTCACGACGCCAATATACCTGCGAACTGTTCTCCATCGATATTTCCGCCCGAAAGGACGAGCCCTATCGTGCGTCCTTGCGTTTCGACGCGATTGTTCAAAAGCGCAGCCAGTGCAACCGCGCCACCCGGCTCAAGCACAAGCTTTAACTCGGCGAATGCGAAACGCATTGCGTCACGCGCTTCATCATCACTGACGCTTACGGCGCCGCTCAGCAATTCACGGTTGATCTGAAAGGTCAGCTCGCCAGGCATGGGTGAAAGCAGGGCATCGCAGATTGAGCCCGACAGGGCTTCATTTTTCTCGCGCGTCCCCGAGGACAATGAGCGTTTATGATCATCAAACCCCTCAGGCTCGACGGCATACACCTCTATCGCCGGATTGAAGTGTTTCACGGCCAGCGCGATCCCGGAAATCAATCCTCCCCCGCCGCAGGGGGCCAGCAGGCAGTCTGGCTTCAGTCCCATATTTTCAGCCTGTTGCATCAACTCCAAACCGGTTGTTCCCTGCCCCGCAATGATATGCGGATCGTCATAAGGCGAGATGTAGCGTGCGCGTTTTTCCCGCGAGATATCGGCGGCTATCTGCTCGCGATCTTCGCGCTGGCGGTTATAAGTCACGATCTTTGCGCCGGCATTGCGCGTGCGGGAAAGTTTAATCTCCGGCGCATCTTCCGGCATAACGATGGTCGCGCTAAGCCCGCACAATCGCGCCGCCTCGGCCACGCCGCTCGCATGGTTGCCCGAGGAACAGGCCGCCACACCGCCAGGCCATTCATCCTTTGATATCCGGGAAATCGCATTATAGGCGCCGCGAAACTTGAATGCCCCCATGCGTTGCAAATTCTCCGGTTTGATCAGAACCCGGCCTCCCGCCAACTCGTTCAATGCTCCTGACTCGATGAGAGGCGTTTGAACCGCCTTCCCTGATAGCCGGTCAGCGGCAGAACTAACATCTTCAAAAGTAGGTATAAATTGCGTCTGCATCGGGCGTCCGTTCATTTATTTTAAAAAAAATTCATTCTTACCTTGAAATCATGTTTCCAGACCCCAAATCAAGGGGGACCAAAGAGTTCCCCCCAAGCGCCTCCCCCACACAGGCGCTTGAGTTAGCTGAAAGACCCGGTTTTATCCGGGTCTTTTTTTTGCGCGGTCAGTCCCTCCATCATCATTACCGCATGATAATTCATCAGGCCACAATCAGCCTGAACTGGTATAAGCAGGCAATCGACTACTCAAAAAAACAGCAACAAATAAGGGAGACCCCAATGGACTTAGGAATTGCCGGACGTACTGCCATTATCTGCGCCTCCAGCCGGGGTTTGGGCAAAGCCTGCGCCCACGCGCTGGCGCAAGCTGGCGTCAATATCGTGATCAACGGCCGCAACGAAGAAACTCTCGAAGCAACAGCGAAAGAGATTGCCGGCGATACCGGTGTGGACATCACTACAGTCGTGGCGGATGTATCAACCGGTGAGGGACAGAAAGCCCTTCTAGCGGCGGCGCCCCAACCGGATATTCTGGTGAATAATAATGGCGGACCGCCGCGCAAGGATTATCGTGAACTTGACCGGGACGCGATGGTCAATGGCGTCATCATGAACATGGTAACTCCTATTGAACTCATCCAGGCGGTCATGGATCCAATGGTCAAAGCCGGGTTCGGCAGGATCGTGAATATCACTTCCGCATCCGTCCTGCGGCCCCTGGATGGGTTGGATTTATCCTCAGGCGCCCGCGCCGGCCTGACCGCCTTCCTCTCAGGCGTTGCGCGTCAGGTGGCCGCCAGCAACGTGACCATCAATAATATCCTGCCAGGCGCCTTCGACACCGACCGGCTGCGCTCGGGACTGAAGGGCGCGGCGGAGAAGCAGGGCATTTCGATTGACGAAGTGGCGGCGATGCGCAAGGCAGGCATCCCCAGTGGACGCTTCGGCGACCCGGATGAGTTCGGAAAAGCCTGCGCATTCCTGTGCAGCGCCCATGCTGGTTACATCACGGGCCAGAACCTGCTGATTGACGGCGGCGATTATCGCGGCTCGTTCTAGACTCTTGTCAGATTATGGCCAAGCCACCCGCTCCCCCGGCGCGGGCCGCCCATAAATGGTACCCTCGGGGCGGTTGGGCCGGGGGAGCGGGTGGTTCAGTCAATACGGATAAGAATCTAGAGCAAATTTCGATAGCCCAAAAAGAAATCGGCCCGGTGATACCGGACCGATTTCCTGCATGTAACGAGCTCTGAACTCTGTCTAATAAAGACGGGGTCTGGCTCGCCCCCCCAATTATCTGTTCCCCAGCGCTGCGCCTGATATGCCGGCGGGTTGTTCAGCGCCTCAAATAAACCGTGACATCTTTATCCCGCAGGTGAAGCATAAACTCAACACTCGCGAGCATCACATTCTGCATTGCCCGGAGCTGGATGAAAGACGCGAACAGCACCTCACACCTGATGGACCTGGTCACATCTCAACTGAACGCGCATGTGATATTATCAATTAAATTCATTGAGTTAAATTCGTTCATCTTATCTCAAAACTGTGAAAATAACCTCGAGACTTAACTCGGAATTGTCTCAAACAGAGCTCATTAATCCAGTTGTGGAATGAGTCGATTTCAATCGTGCTGTGGCAGTTATGCAACGATTTAATACCACTGAGCCCGGTGTCACTCCGTATGCTTTGGTTCATGCTCGCCCAGGAAAATTTCAATTCGCTCAATCGCAGCCGCGATATTCTCAAGACTGTTTGCGCATGACAAACGGATGAAGCCTGCGCCATGGCCACCGAAATCGGTTCCGGCAATGGTGGCCACGCCGCCTTCTTCCATCAAGGAGCTGGCCAGGGAGCGTTCATCCCACCGCGTCGCAGTGATATTCGGGAAGGCGTAAAATGCACCCTTGGGCACTTCGCAGCGAATGCCCTCCACTTTATTCAGCTGCGCCGCGACAAAGGCGCGGCGCTCATCGAAGGCCGACACCATCTCGCGCACGCAGTCCTGTGGGCCTTCAAGTGCTGCTATACCGGCATATTGCGCCGGGGCATTGACACAGGAATGGCA
>CAYOEI010000458.1:0-4262 GCA_964402825.1 uncultured Hyphomicrobiaceae bacterium | reverse complement strand
ATTCCCAGGGTACAACATTCGTAGTCTCAACCAATGTCTTGAACCGGTGCTCGCTCTCACGCAGAGCCTCCTCTGACCGGTGCCTTGCAGTGATGTCGTATGACACAAATAACAATCGCGGCAGACCGCCTACTTCCACCTGCTCGCCATAAGAAACGACAATAATGTTACGCCCGTCCTTGGTCCTCAGCCTTGTTTCGATTGCTTTGGCAGAACCTTCCGTGTTGACGATTTCTATAAATCGTTCCCGATCCTTAATATCGACCCAAAAACCGAGATCGTACACATTGGTGCTCAATGCTTCTTCGCGGCTGAAACCAAGCATGTTTGTCCAGGCCTCGTTGATATCAAGAAGCATGGAGGTTTCCGGATCAGAAATCGACATGGCGGCGGGGCTTCCCTTGAAAGCCTTGGCGAACAGCTCCTGGCTTTCCCGTTGCGCCTTTTTCGCCCTGTTGCTCGCGGTAACATCATGGAAAACCATGAACAGCATCTCTTCACCGCGAACCTCGACATATTCGCCATAGGCAACCACATCGAGCACTTCGTCTGTTTTGGTCTTCATTCTGATTTCGAAACCAGATGAATTTCCATCATTGTGTTTCATCCAGTCCAGAAATTCAGACCGGTCTTTGGGGTCGATCCAGATACCGAGATCCAATGCCGTGCTCGCGATAGCCTCTTCGTGGCTAAAGCCGAACACTCTCGACCATGAGTCATTCACATTGTGATAGGAACCGTCTTTGGGATCGGAAAACGACAGGGGAACCGGACTGAGATGGAAGGCCTTGGAAAACAGTTCCTGGCTTTCCTGCAGGGCTTTTTCGGTTTTTTTACGCTCAGTGATGTCCTCATGGGTGGTAAGCCAGCCGCCGCCCTGCATTGGCTGATGGTTAATTGACATCCAGCGGCCATCGCTCAGTTCCTGGACTTTGTTGGAGGAGATGCCGCTGGTGACCCATTTCTGGCGTTCCTCGTAATACTCATCAGGGTTTTTTCCGGCATAGATTCCGTTGGCGATACGGTACTCCAGGATCTGGCGGAGGGTTATGCCAGGTTTGAGAAGCTTGGGCGGCAGATCGTACATCTGCGCATAGCGGTCATTGGAGACGATAAGCCGCTGGTCCTTGTCGAACATGCACAAACCCTGCGACATGTTCTTCAGAGCGGCATCGAAAAGCTTGTTCTGCTCAACAAGCTCCAGGTCCCGCCTGCTCAGCTTGGCGGCCACGCGCGTCATGAGGTTTTTCTCGGCACGGTCGCGTTCCGCAACGCGTCCTACCTGAGTACAGACGTGAGTAAGGATCTCTATGAGTTGCGGGCTTGGTTCCATCGATTGTGTCGAATAGAATTCAAGTATCGCCACGACTTCGTTTTTTATCTTAACGGGAAAAGCAACGCCGCCGACGATGCCTGATTCCTTTGCCGAGCGGGCCCTTGGAAAATTCGGATCGAAGGTTACATCGCGCACCCAGGCAGCCTTGCCATTCTGGAATACCCGTCCGGGCAAACCGCAGCCCGAGTCAAACACTGTATTTTCGGTTTGTTCCCGGAAGGCCGTGACGTTGCAGCTATCGGCACAGTACCAGTAGTCCGCAGGTTGGCACCGCCCCGTGCCATCATCGCATGGAAGATAGACATGGCCCACCTCCCAGCCGGTATATTTGCAGATACGCTTGAGGCAGATTGGATAGGCCGTCTCGGCGTCAGAAGACTCATTTGCATCCACGGCAATGGTTTTCATTAAATCCACTGTTGCGGCATGATTCTTCAATTGTCTGGTTTGCCGGACGACATAACTGATATCAGTGTGAAGAGAAACAAAGCCGCCGCCAGGCACGGTCCTTCGCTGATTCTTCACTATCCGATCGTCCGTCAGAATGAACTGCTCGGTTACATTTGTCGTGAGGAGTTCACGAATGTAATCCTCGACTTCTACTTCAGAAAAATAGGGGCGATGAAGTTTGATCAACCCTCTGATATGTTTGCCCGGGCGCTCCGCCTCCACAGACACTGGATACATTTCGGAATAGGCCTGATTAGTCGATACGATATGTCCGGACGCATCGACGATGAGTATGCTGCTGTCGAGGATATCTATGGCCGATTTTAAGGTGATGTATGATTTTCGGTTGCTGTCCTTGAGGTCGAACATCTGCTGACGCTGGGCTGTGACGTCGGTATGGATCGAGGCGTAGCCCACAATCTGGTTTTTTTCATCGAAGATCGGACTGATCGTCGATTGCACCCAATAGATCGAGCCTTCCTTGGTCTTGTTCTGGATATCGCCGTTCCAGGTGCGGCCCGAGCAGATGGCCGCCCGTATCTCTTCATAGAAGGAGGCCGGATGATAGCTGGATTTTACGATGCGATGCGTTTGCCCGATCAGCTCCTCGCGAGTGTATTTACTGACCTCGCAAAACCGGTCGTTGACATAAATAATTAGCCCGGCAAGATCGCACACCGAGACAAGCGAATGAGTGTCGGTGATGAGCTGCAGCGCATTGAGCACATGGGAACGGGGTATCAACTTCTGAAGCACGTCTGTGAGGACATGATCCGGAGGCGAAACAGTTGGAGAATCTTGGTCTATGGGCTCCATCAGGCGGGCACCAATTTCGTGTTTTTCACCGGACACAGCAAACATATATTTGAATCTGCATGCGATGCCTCAAACCAGAATGGTATGTGGCGTTGTGTTCGTCTTGAGAAACTACGCAGAATTAGTGAATAACTGGTTGATTGCAGAAGGGTTTTGAATTGATGAAGTGATAAGGGCAATCCATGGGCGAGTAAGTTATGAGGTTCATACAAGCCTCTCTGAGCGCGTCATTTTTTTAATTGGGCAGGAACAGAATTTGGTTTGTGCGGCCGTATACGTCCTTTTTTTGAGATGCGGGCAAAAGGAAAGCCCGGCACGCATTTGCGCACCGGGCTTTAAAAAGTGTCAATCAGCCGGTGTGTGACCAATCGATATTACGTTTTACTGCTTGACGTGCGACGCCAAGCCTCAGGCGGCGGCGTGCGCTGCTTCAGCTTCCTGAGCGGCTTGAGCCGCCTGCGCCTTCTTCGTGAGCACCTCGTCAATTTTTACGATGGCGCTTTCCTCATCAAGTTTCTGCACCGCGGCGACCTCGCGGGCCATGCGGTCCAGTGCAGCTTCATAGAGCTGGCGCTCTGAATAGGACTGCTCGGGCTGGGATTCAGAGCGATAGAGATCGCGTACGACTTCCGCGATCTGAACAAGAGAGCCGGAATTGATTTTGGCTTCATATTCCTGGGCCCTGCGGCTCCACATGGTGCGCTTGACCCGCGCCTTGCCCTTGAGAGTCGTCAGCGCCTTCTTGACGACATTGTCGCCCGACAGCTTGCGCATTCCCACCCGCTCTGATTTCTCGGTGGGCACCCGCACCGTCATCTTGTCTTTTTCAAAGTTGATTACGAAAAGTTCGAGTTTAGAACCCGCAACTTCTTCCTCTTCGATCGAAACAATCCGGCCAACGCCGTGCGCCGGATAGACGATCTGCTCGTTAGTACGAAAGCCTTTTCTCTGCTGGGGTTTTTTCTTATCAGCCATACGCTCTCTTTCTCACTCTCAAGTCATCTTGCGCGCACGATTTCCTGACCGCGCGCGCAGCCTCGTGAAACCCGCATTTGCAGGCAAGGGGTGTCCGGCCAGAAAATATTCTCACTTCAGCCGCCGCCCATGCTCATAAAGGAGGTAATTCCGGAGTAAATGGTCACCGATAACTCCTTTGTCAATGGCGTGGCCGCTTCGAGTAAAGTGGATAACTTACCGGTCAGATGCCTGATCGGCCGTATTTTCTTGTGAGTCGAAAAAAAACCCGCCCTTTTCAGGCGGTTTTTTGGGAATCCAAGGCAACCTGCGCCATTTCAAACACAATATAACACATTTTTAGCAATTTGCGAAGCGCTGCAATTCGATGGCGGCGCAAAAAACCCTGTTTGCACGCGCAATTGACTGCGTATAGTTAACGTAAATCCGCAGATGTCGTGTATTAGCCGCTGTCGTGCAGTGATTTTAACGCAACCGGTACGTTCATGACCCTAGGTTGTTTCTGCTAAAACCAGAAATGACCTAGTCGCCTTCGCCAGGTTCAGGAGAAAAGAACTCCTTGAACTTGTTCTTGTTGTCGACAAAGTCATCGGCGTTTGGAAGCGGGTCCTTTTTCGCCGTGATATTCGGCCATTTTTCCGCGTAATCGCTATTAACCTCAAGCCATTGTTCCAGATCAGGTTCG
>CAYOEI010000457.1:0-2568 GCA_964402825.1 uncultured Hyphomicrobiaceae bacterium | reverse complement strand
GATGCCGGTGGAGGAGCCGTCCACAGCATCAATAGCGGACGTTGGGATCCTTCGAAAATGGGACTTTATAAGATGGTAAAGCTAGCCCTTACCCCGGATTGTCGCCAAGTACACGAAAAGGGCGAAAACTTGGGTTCCCGGCTGGCCGGACAAGGATTGGACCTTGACCACCAAAAAACTCAATTGCTACCAAGGAGTCACACTTTTCTGTCGGACTCCTGAAATTCGGGCTGTTCTGTTATGTCGAACGGGAGCTGATCGTTTGTTTGCACGGGCAGCAGAGCTTCCTATCCCTGCATCTTCTTCTCAAGGATATGACTCAACACCAGCAAAGATACTGGCCAAATACCGACCCAAATTCCCAACCGCTCTGCGTGAGCTTCTTGCAAGGCCCCTCTTAATGCAGAATCTTGAATGCCGGCAAGGACTGGCCTTAGGACTTCAAGTTCTGGCCCCATGTACCATACCAGCCATGCAAACGGGACAGATATGATTCCTAACCAAAACAAGACTTGAGGTAACATTTTCATTTCATCCTCCTCTGGACGTGTTGCAGAGATTGGTCAACCAGCGCGAGTGCCTTTGACCTGAGACTGCTTATTGGAGTTGCCGCGCCCAGCTATCGGTTGTTCTGCAACTTGTCGAACGCCCGGCGGAAAGCCCGGCCGGCGGCATAAGCGTGGTCATCTTTCTTGGCGATCTGTTTGGCTTCCTCAACAACGCCGCAGGCTGCCTTGACCATCTTCTCCCTTGCCTCGGGATTGGACGCAACTTTTTGTACAACGTAGCGGGCGATTTGGCGCAGCAGCAATGACATCGTGGCATGATAACTAATTCGGGTGGTTCCAGCCAGACAGGAATATGGCGGCGACGGATGCCGGTTGAGAGGTGTGCAGGCTGTCATAACCATTGGCCGGATTGGACTGGAGAGTCCCGCTTAGGAGTCGGTGGCCAATGTCCGCTTTGGGTCAAAAGCAGACATAAACCCACTCAGGCTGAAACGACTGCTTTGTGCCAAAATCGGACGTCGAGGACACTTGTCTGTCGCAATATATTATCAGTATTTCTCTGATCTACGGACAGTCAAAATTCAGAAGCTTCCTGGTGGATTGCACTCATTTGCCGATGAATTCGACTGCCCGCCGAACATGGCTATCCATATGAGCCCGGGCCGCTGCGGACAATAGCTCCCGAGCGATCGAATCTGCCTGTTCTGCTTGTCCCCGCCGGAGACGGATTTCCACCTGGTCGGCCAGAATTTCTACCTGCAAAGCAGCGAATTTGTCGGTCTCGCGAACACATCGATGGTGTGCTTCCACCAGCCATTCCATTGCACGAGTTAGGTCATCATCAGCCGCATAAGATAGTGCCAAGGCACGAGCGACGGCGGCTTCCCAACATGGATCACCCAACTGACAGCTAAGTGCAAAAGCGTCCTCAAGATCAGACCGGAGAGCCTTTGGTTTCGCGTCTTGCCTCAGCTTGGTTTCACTTAGGACCGCTAACGGCCATGGTCGAAAAGATATCCAATTCAAGTCCGCAACAAGCGAGAGGCAGTCCGTAAGCCAGGCGTGTGCCTTATCTACAGAGCCAGCCGCTAATTGTCCCCAACCGCCTAGACCAAGCGACCAAATTTCACGCCTGCGATTCTGAGCACTTCGCGCATATTCCAGCGACAGGTCGTAATGTTTCAAACCTTCATCGACCTTCCCCCAATCCACCAGATTGAAACCCATGACCGCATGAATTCCGGCTAGACTGTCTGCATCCTCAGCAAGCCTAGCTGCACTTCCAAGATAGTTAGCCGCTGCGGGCCGTCGGCCGGCGAGTGCTTCGACGTAACCCAATTCACGAAATGCGGTGATTGCGACTTGCCTGGACCCGCACCGTTGCGCCAGCTCAATTGATTGGCCGAGTAGAATTGACCCCTCGTCATCGTAACCCCTTACCGAATGGACGAGCGCTGTACCGAGTTCAAGGAGTGCAGTCGCCTGGAGAGCTTTGTGTTGACAATCCTCGGCATCGGCGACAGCGCGGCGCAAACAATCCACGCCCGCATCGACTGCGCCGGCAGATAGAGCAGCCAATCCGGAGTCCATCAGCGATTTGACAACCGCTTGCTTCGAAACACCACCCGGGGGAGACGAAATCGTTCGCCGCGCCGCGCTTTGAAGCGCGACCGAGGGTTTTTCGCCAAGCTCAGCAAGGAAAGTGCGCTCGGTCGCCTCGACATGATCGAGTGCCGCTTCGTGTCTCCCCGCCGACGCCAGGCTTTTAACGAGGAGAATATGGGCACCTTCGTCCAACGGACTCCGTCGGACACCTAACAATGCTAGCCGAACGGCGCGATCGTTATCGCCTAGAGATATTGCGCGTATTGTCTCTTGGCGAATTCTCGCATTTATGAGAGACGACACCCGTTCGCGCTCGACAAGAAGCCAGGTATCAAACTCTGAACTGCATCGCGGCTCAATTCCCTCCAGCAGATCGCCTGTCGTCTCGACGTCAAAGTCACCGGATTCCAGATAGTAGATGTCAACTTCGAGTTCAGGAGGAAGATTGCTGACT
>CAYOEI010000456.1:0-3624 GCA_964402825.1 uncultured Hyphomicrobiaceae bacterium | reverse complement strand
TATCGGGATCAAAAGGATTTCCCGTTGCGCCGAACACTCTGTTCTTGGTGTTGGCGCCAGCGCCGAATTCCGGCGTATTGGTTTTGGCGAGAATGATGCCGCCCTCGGCGCGTATATTGGCCACCACGCTATCGTCCTCGTCAGGCACGTGGTCCTTATACAGCAGCGATCCATAGGTCGTGCGCAAACCCATGGTCGCCTGCAAATCCTTGATGCCAATTGGGAGGCCATGCAGCAGGCCCAGCATTTCGCCGTCCATCACCGTTTGCTCGGCGTCCTTGGCGGCGGCGCGCGCGCCGTCTTCGTCAATCGCGGTAATGGCATTGAGAGCGCCATCAACTTCGCCGATGCGTTCGATACAACTATCGACCAGCTCTACCGGTGAAAGCGCCTTGCGCCCGATAAGACGCCTCGCCTCAACGGCCGATAAATCACAGGGTTTGGTCATGTCACAAGTGCCTCCAGATTGGGCTTGGGAGTAGCGAGTTCCGGCACCCCAGCCATATGATTTTCCAATGCAGCCGCGGCTGCCAACAAAAATGCATCCCCCCTGCGCGGGCCCACTATTTGCACCCCGAAGGGCAGGCCCAGCGCATCCGTGCCCGCAGGTAACGCGATGATGGGATGGCCGGTGAGCGTCAACGCGGAGCGCAGCAGCGATGCGTCCATGTAATTTTCCATATTTCGCCCCCCGACCTGCTTAGGAATGCCATCTTCAATGCGAAAGGCAGACGTCGCGTTACCCGGCACAATGAACAAATCGATATCGTGGAAGAAATCCTGAAATGCCCGATAGATGCGCGCCCAGCCTTTTTCGGCTTCAGCAATATCGCTTACAGACATGCCAAGGGCCGCTTTTAGATTTGCTATAATATTGGGCGCAAGCGCATCCCCATGTTCTTTATAGCGTTCGCCATGATTGGCCAGGAAGGTGACAGAACGTAAGCCCCAGAATATATCACGTGCCTTTGCAAAATCTGGATCGCGTTTTGTGCATGAAGAAAAGACACTCGATATAGAACTCATAACCGAGCGGAACGACGCACGGATATCATCATCCACCGGTGCGACACCCAAATCTTCCGACCAGGCGACACGCAAGCTGGAGAGATCAATTTTATCAAGGGCTCCGAAGGAATTCACATCTACCGGCCCGGCGAGGGGGTCACGAGAGTCATCGCTGGCCAGTCCCGTCAGCATCAACGCCGCATCCGCAACACTTCGCGCCATCGGCCCCTGTACACTGAAATGGGTGTAATTCACGCTACGGGTCTCATAAGGGACTAATCCCGGTGTTGGACGAAAACCCACCACACCGCACCATGTCGCTGGATTGCGCAAGGACCCGCCCGTGTCACTGCCATGAGCCAACGGAAACATGCCGGCCGCCAAAGCTACGGCCGAGCCTCCAGAAGACCCGCCACTGGTGCGTGTTGTGTCGAACGGGTTGCATGTCATTCCATAGACGCGGTTTGAGGTGTTGGTCCCAGCACCAAATTCTGGCGTATTGGTTTTGCCAAGTACAATCGCTCCTGCACACCGCAACCGCTTTACAAGCGCCACATCCTCATTTGGGATATTGTCCGCGTAAAGAGGCGAGCCATATGTCGTGCGTAGACCTTCAGTCGCTGCCAGGTCCTTTATGCCAACAGGAAGGCCATGGAGGGATGGTAATTCCTTGTCCTCCCGCACTGCTTTTTCAGCTTCAGCAGCCTCGCTGCGTGCGCGTTCATAGCAAGTTGCAACAACAGCATTGACGGCCGGGTTTACATCTTCAATACGAGTGATGCAGCTTTCCAGCAACTTAACTGGAGATATGTCGCCTCGAGCGATATTCGACTTGAGCTCCCAGGCCGAAAGATCGCAGAGCTCAGTCATGGTCGGTATCCGCCGTCCTTGGTTCCCATTTCCCAATACACGCCCGTTATCAGCTCAAGACCCTCGCGCATAAGAGGTTTGATAATGTGCTCATTGGGTGCGTGCTGTGAACACGCCAGATAGCTCATTGGCAGCCATGCGAAGGGCATGCCCAGTTCGGTCTGGATGGTGCCGGTGACATTGGAGCCGCCGGAGCAGGATATAACGCCACAGGGCGCTCCGCCGACACGCTCAACAGTCTCTTTCAGCCAGATCGCCCATGGGTGGTCCGGGTTGGTTCTCCCAGGTGTAAATTCACCCCGGTTTCCCTCTGGCGGATCCTCGATAATCACTTCTTCAAAGCCATTTTCATCGAGATGCGCACGCAGGCTTGTCAGGATCGTATCCTGCGGTGTCTCGATCACATGACGCAACTGACACCAGGCCCGCGCGTTCGGCGGAACCGCGTTTACGGGAGCCTCGGGATTGCCAATCTCCATGGCCAGCATTTCAAAGCTGTTCCAGATGCTGACCTTCTCGGCCATGGTCAGGTCGGGTTCGCCCCAGTTTTCGTCTATTGCCGGAGCGTTTTCACCTGCATCACGAGAGACGCCCTTGAGCGCATTACGCACTGAAGCGGGGATGTTCTTTGGCCGCCATGCCTCGATCAGTATTTGTCCGTTTGGCGTCACTATGGTCGCTAAAGCATTGATGAGAATAACGGCCGGTGAGCGCAACAACCCGCCCCAGTTGCCCGAATGGTGGCCTCCTTCACGCAAATCAACAACCAGGTTGAAGTTGACGCAACCACGGTTTCCCAACGAGATGTTCGGCCGGGAAATTTCAGCGCGCGGGCCATCGGATGAGAAAAATGCGTCCGCCTGAAAATCATCGCGGTTAGCCCTGATGACTTCCGCGAAACCTTTTGATCCGTTTTCCTCGCCCAGCTCAATCACGATCTTGGAATTGAAACCAAGTTTTCCGCGCGTCTCGAGGACCGCCTCCAGCGCAATGAAATGAGCCAGATGCTGCCCCTTATTGTCGGCGGCGCCGCGCCCGTAAACCTTCTCCCCTTCGAAGGTGAGCGACCATGGGTCACGATCATTTTCCCATTGCCCTTCCATGCCCAGCACCACATCGCCATGGCCGTAGCACAGGAGCGTGGGCAAACTTTCATCTTCCAAACGATGGGCGAGAAAAACCGGGCCGCACCCTTCAAACGGATTGTCGTAAATGCGGCACTCATATCCCAGACGCTCAAGCGCCGGTGTCATATGATCCTTCACATAGCTGGTATGCTCGTTCAGCCGGTCCGGGTTCTGGCTTTCCGTTTTGACGGCGACCAATTTACCCAGTCGTTTGTAATATCCCTCGTCCGCATCATCATCGTAGCAGGCGAGCGCGTGCGCTACGGCAGCTTCGCGCGTCATCTTAACCCTTTCGTTGGTGTATTACCTTCACCCAAATCCCAGTACAGCCCCGTCATAACTTCCATCGCCGAGCGAAAACCCGAGAACAGAATGTGTTCATCAGGAGCATGCTGCGAGCAGGACGGATAGGAGTGGGGTATCCATATGGTCGGCAGGCCGAGAATAACGGCGAATATATCGTTGCCAATGGAGCCGCCGGTCGCGGGTATGAGAGCCGGTTTTTGACCCGCAGTCCCCTCGAGCGATTTGACGACCCATTGTGCCCACGGGCCATCCATATCAGTTTGGGATGCGGCAAAATGGATGGCGTTGCCGTCACCCGGCGGCAAAATCTGAA
>CAYOEI010000455.1:0-3996 GCA_964402825.1 uncultured Hyphomicrobiaceae bacterium | reverse complement strand
CGCAACCGGCAGCATTTCCTTCATGAAGTTGAGCAGAATGGGGCAGGCCATCCGCGCCACTGCGCAGGATGTGCGCGCCGCCAAGGTTATGGGCATAGACACAGAGCAGGTGTTCGCATTCACCTATGCGCTCAATGCCGCGATTTGCGGCGTTGCCGGCGTCCTGATTTCGATGATCTGGGTTATCCAGCCCTTCTATGGAATTACGCATTCGATCCGCTCTTTCGTGGTCGTCACGGCGGCCGGGTTCGGTAACCTGCCCGGTGTGATCATGGCGGCCTTCGGGCTTGGGGTGGCGGAACAGTTTGGCGGATTCATTTTCGGCGCCGAGATGCAGCAGGCAACCGTCGTTGGCGCGCTTCTTCTCGTCCTGATATGGCGTCAGGTGCAAATGAGCCGGTATAGACAGGCGGTACAATGACAACAGTTACAGAAGAACGCGCCCGTACTGTCGAGCTATCGGCCAGGCGTATGATCACCACCAACGATCTCATTATGTTCGGGGCGGTTGTCCTGTTCGGCGTCCTTGGTCCCATATTTTTTCCCAATTACACTTTCCAGATCGCCGTCTTGTGGCTCATGGTTCTGTTCGCCCAGACATGGGACGTGATGGGCGGTCAGATGGGTTATAATTCGCTGGGGAACATCTTCTTCTTCGGCGCGGGAATGTATATCTGCACCATCACGCAAATAGGTCTGTTCACCGATGTGGGCGCTTACACCTCCGTCACGGCGCAAGGCAATTTCAAGTTCACTGATGACCAGTATTATATTGGCCTGGCCGCGGGCCTGGTATTCGCCGCCTTCGGCTCCGCGCTGCTGGCGGTGGCGCTGGGGTGGATTGTCTTTGGCCTGCGCGGGCCTTATTTCGCCATCGGCACCCTCGGCATTGCGCTGGGCGCTGGTGAACTCATTGGCGCGTGGGAATGGGTTGGCGGCGGCGGCGGCATTCCAATGCCCGTTTATCCAGGCAGCGGCGATGATAAATCCTTCATGTATTATGTCCTGTGCTTCGGTGCGGCGATGATGACTTTTGTCTTCCTGAAATGGCTGTATTCGACGCGCTTCGGCCTGGCGATCAACGCAATCCGCGATGATGAGGAAAAGGCCGAGGCCATGGGCATCCATACCATGCGGCACAAGACGGTGGCCTGGGCTATCTCGGCGTTTTTCCTTGGGATTGCGGGGGGGCTGTTTGGCAATATGACCGGGTTTATCGAGCCTCTGGAAGTTGCGTTTCCGGTGCCAACATTCGGCCTCTTCATGGTCGCGATGGCGCTTCTGGGCGGCAAGGGAACGATGTGGGGGCCGGTGCTCGGCGCCATCGTGTTCCATATCGTCAAAGAAGCAACCTGGACGTATTTTCTTGGCTGGCAATGGGTTGCGCTTGGCATGATTATTATTCTCAACATCGTGTTTTTCCAGCAGGGTATTGTTGGCTGGCTGCAGGAAAAATACCCGGCCTGGTTCGGCATTGTGGTTGATGAGCGTGACCCGGTAAAAGCTGGCGCAAAGGGGCCGGGCAAATGAGCAATCTGATTGAAGTGCGCGATGTATCGAAAGCGTTCGGCGGCGTTATTGCCAACAATAAAGTGTCGATCGATGTGCCTGAAGGACAGATAACGGGATTAATCGGGCCGAACGGATCAGGCAAGACGACGCTGTTCAATTCGGTTGTCGGGTATCATCCCATCGATTCAGGATCGATCACATTCAAGGGCCAGGAAATTTCAAAATACCGGGTGCAGCAGATCGCGCGGCTCGGGATGCTTCGCACGTTTCAGCAAACGCGCATCTACGGCAACATGAATTGCATCGACAATATGCTGATCTCGGTGCCGCATCGCAAAGCGGTCTTCTTCGACATGTTCAAGCCGTATCCGAATGAGCTTCGGGAAAAGACCGAGGATTTGCTGGAATTTGTCGGGCTGTATGAGAAGCGCAGACTGCTGGCTGGAAATTTATCCTTCGGGCAGCAGAAGCTGCTTGAATTCGCCATGGCGCTTATGAACGAGCCCGAGGTTCTGCTGCTTGATGAGCCGACCGCCGGGATTAATCCGACGCTTATCAACGGCCTGATCGACCGGCTCAAACTGGCCAATACCCAGTTCGGAATCACGCTTTTTATTATTGAGCACAATATGCGCGTCATCATGAACATGGCCGACAATATCTATTGCCTGGCGCATGGGGAGTTGCTGGCGTCTGGGACGCCGGATCAAATCCAGAATGACCAGAACGTCATTGATGCCTATCTGGGAGCACATTGATGGCGCCTAAGAAAACAAAAAAAACCACCCGCAAGCCGGTTTCAACTAAACCTAAGCGAGCGGTGGCAAAGGCTAAAAAAGCGCCCCCGCGCAAGGTGAAAAAGAATATTACAGGCTACGCGTCTGGTGGTGTGGATACTGTCATTTCGGTTGAGGAGGTGACCCGCCAGATCGAGGCGATTGCGGAAGAAGTTTCCGTTCAGCAGCTTGACGATCTGGTCAAGGGCGAGCCTTATCTTCAGATCGATGATCTGCGCGCCGGTTACGGCAAGATGCAGATTCTGCACAATTTCAATCTGCGGGTCGGGCGCAAGCAGTCGCTATGCCTGATCGGGCCGAACGGTGCGGGCAAGTCAACAATTCTGCATGCCATCTTCGGCTTCAACGATATTTTTGATGGTCAAATCACCGTTGGCGGCGCCAACGGGGATAAAGGGGGCAAGCGGGACATCACCGCGATGTCGCCGAATCAGAAGCTGAAAGAAGCCGGCATTGCCTATATTTTGCAGGACAAGTCGGTTTTCCCGTCCATGACGGTTGAGGAAAATCTCTGGATGGGCGGTTTTTTGATGGACCAGCCGGCGAAAGCCAAAATGGCGTCGGAAATGGTGTTCGACAAATACCCGCGCCTTGCGGCGCGCCGTAAACATCAGGCAAAAGTCCTGTCGGGCGGTGAGCGCCGCTTGCTGGAAATCTCCCGTGCGCTTGTCATGGAGCCGGAGATATTGCTCGTCGATGAACCGTCCATCGGCCTTGAACCGCGCTTCATCGATATGGTGTTCGAGATTCTCCATGACCTTCAGCATGGCGAAGGCAAGACCATTGTGATGGTCGAGCAGAACGCCAAGAAGGGTCTCGAATTCGCCGATATCGGATATGTTCTGGTGTCGGGCGTTGTGGCGATCGCCGGTAAAGGAGACGACCTTCTGGCTAACCCGGAAGTGGGCCGCCTGTTCCTGGGCGGTTAGCGTATCGGTAATATTCAGCGCGCGGCGACCTTGCCGATGGGTGCTCCGGTAAAGACCGTGCTTTCACACATTGTACCCGCCACGGTGAGCCGCGCACAGGCACGAGCCGCCGCCGCTACATTGGTGAAGGGCCCGGCAATAAGGGTCACGATTTTGCTCGATGGATCTTTCGATGGGATCTTGACGGTCCTGGGCTGCAGCTGCCCCAATATCCCCGCGTGTTGATTCTTCAATGCCGTCCAGCGTGCGCCAGCCTTCTCTGGATTGATTTTTTTTTCCAGCTGTACGGCGAACAGCGTTCGGGTTGGCGCGCGTGGTCCTGCGATTGGTAAAGGCGCGCGCGGGATATCAATAACGGCAAACCCATTGCCCGGCATCGGCAACATCGTGACGTCAACTTTTGGCGGTGGAGCCGCGCGCTCTTTTACCTCAGCCTTCATCTTTTTGGGTTGAGGCTTTTCCGGTTCCCTGGGGAGAGAAGCCGTAGTTGGGCCAAAGGCCGTCTCAAGATTTTTTACATGCTCCTTGAGGGCGGTATTCTCTTTGCCCATGGTCTCAAGCGATCCTCTGAGGCGGTTCATTTCCATACGCATATTGACGATTGCCTTGGCCATGGCTGGGTCCGCACTTTCCGTGAGCGGCGCCTTTTTTGCTGAGACCATTTTGGCCGGCATAATCTTGTCTGGTTTTGCCGGTTGCGCGGCCGGGGGAGCTGATGATTGGGCTACTCGCGGGTCGCCGGTGGAGTAATACAGAAA
>CAYOEI010000454.1:0-6988 GCA_964402825.1 uncultured Hyphomicrobiaceae bacterium | reverse complement strand
CGATTGCGGCCTCAAATTCGCTTAGGGAGGAAGTCAGCATGAAAATGAAAAAGACAACCATTATTGCCAGTGTGTCTGCAGCGCTCGCATTTGGAGCTGTAACAACGCTCGCGGATCAGGCCTATGCCGGCAATGACCGCTTTAAAAAGGTTCTGGCGCGCGGCGAACTCATCGTTGGCGTCAAGGCTGACTACAAGCCCTGGGGCTTTCGTGATTCCAGCGGCAAGATTGTCGGTATGGAAATCGACATGGCTAATGATGTCGCAAAAGCGCTTGGTGTGAAGTTGAAGCTCATTCCGGTGCAGTCATCCAACCGCATGCAGTTCCTGCAACAGGGCAAGATCGATCTGATGATCGCGACCATGTCGGACAAGGCGAACCGCCGCAAAGTGGTCGGCATTACCGATCCGAATTACTACACCTCTGGCACTAATGTTCTCGCCAAGAAGGGCGTGGTCAAGATGTGGGGTGATCTGAAGGGTAAGCCCGTCTGCGGTAAGCAGGGCGCATTTTATAACAAGCAGGTGACCAGCCGGTATGGCGCCAAGATTGTCGCCTTTGTCGGCAATGCGGAAGCCAAACAGGCGCTGCGCGACGGCAAGTGCGTGGCCTGGGTCTATGATGATTCATCGATCATGGCCGACCTCGCATCTGGTCAGTACAACGACTATGAAATGCCCATGAAAACAGAAGATGACACGCCTTGGGGCCTCGCGGTTCCGCTCGATGAAAAGGCTGGCATCTGGGGCAACTTCATGTCCGGCGTCACCTATAACTGGCACCGCACGGGCCGGCTCATCGAGCTTGAGAAGAAGTGGGGCATCCAGCCCACGGCCCATCTCCAGGCAATGAATAAGAAGTTTGAGGCATACCAGCCAAAATAGGCCCTGCAATTATCTGACGCGGCTCCTGCATGGGATGCCGCGTCAGAAACATTTGTCAATGTTCCCTATCGAGCTTTGAATAGGGCCCTATCGGGTTTTGAATAGGGAAAGTGAAACGATGAGATGGGCCGGGTACAAGACTGAATAGCACTTTGCCTGATTTGCTCGACAACCACTTAAGGGAGGGGGGTGTCGCAGTTGGAACAGTTCAGCGACTTTTTCAAACAGCTCTACGACACATCGGGCTGGAACTTTGTGATCTTTTACGATCAGGTCGAATGGGATCGATTCATTGAAGCGATCTGGACGACAATCAAGCTCATTATCGCCTGTCTGATATTCAGCCTTATCGTCGGGTTTACAGGAGCCTGGGCGCAAGGGGCGAAATCTAAAATCATCCGCTATGGTATGGCCGGGTATATTCAGTTTTTCCGTAACACGCCGCCCTTTGTCCAAATTCTATTCTTCTATTTCGTGCTTGGGAATCTCACGCCCTCCTATGACGCAGGCGGCTACCAGGAAGCCTATGTCGGCAGCTTCGGCTGGGCGGTAATTTCTCTGGGGTTTTTCGCTGGCGCCTTCAACACTGAAATCTTCCGCTCAGGGATAGAAGCTGTGCCCGAGTCGACCGTGGAAGCAGCGTCGTCGCTGGGCTACACGCGGCTGCAATCCTATATCTACGTCGTCTTTCCGCTCGCTTTTCGTGTCTGCCTGCCTGCTCTCAACAACAACCTCGTTAATCTGCTCAAGACCACAACTCTGGCCTATGGCATCGCGGTGCCAGAGATGATGTACACCGCCAACCAGATATGGTCCGACAATGTCAATGTGCCGGAGATGATGATCGTGCTGTTCCTGTTCTATGTCGGGCTGGTCGCCATTCTGGTCTGGGGTATGCATCGGTGGGAGAAATCGATGAAAATTCCGGGGTACGGCTAATGGGATCGCCTGGCATGAGAGACAAATCAACTTATCGCACTGACGCGGTGCCGGATGAGCAACGTATGGATGTGCTGCTGCCAATCGCGCGCCAGCAGCAAAGCCAGGCGATGATTGAGCGGCTGGAAGGCACTTTTAGGCTTAACCTCCAACCGCATCATGCCATTTGGATGCTGCTTCTGTTCGTGCTGACGGTCGGCTCTGCACAGGCCCAGGCACCCAAGGAACTCATCAGTCCAATCAACGCTCTGATTAAATGGATGCCATTCATTTTATGGGGGCCTGAAGGCAGCCTGACCGGCTTTTCGCTCAATCTCATCATCTCATTTTTTGCGATGCTGTTCGGCACGATAGCCGGCGTTGCACTCGGGCTCATGCAGATCTCTTTGCTGCTGCCGGTACGTCGAGGCTCTTGGATTGTCACCCAGTTCTTCCGCAATTCTCCATGGCTGGTGCTTTTGTTCACTATCATGTTGTTGTTCCCATTTGAGATCGATCTGGGCTTCACGATCATTCCGGTACCTGACTGGATGAAGGCGGTAATCGGGTTCGCACTGCCGGTGATGGCGAATATTTCAGAAGTCGTGCGTGGCGCGGTTCGCTCCCTGCCCACAGGGCAGTGGGAATCTGCAGAAAGTCTGGCCTTCAGTCGACGCCAAACCTTATGGCAGATCATCCTGCCGCAATGTTTCAAGCGGATGATCCCGCCGTGGATTAACTGGTACTGCATCCTGGCCATGGCAACGCCCATCAGCTCGATCATGGGGGTTGAGGAAGCCGTTTCCTTCACGGCGCAGGCGATGAATGCGGAAGGCGACCGGCCAGAATTACTACCCGTCTTCTACATGTTCCTGCTCACAATCTTTTTTGTTTACACCTACCCGATCGCGCGCTGGTCAATCCAGCTGGAGAAAAAATTCGTGGTCAAGACGTAAAAGGAGTTGCACAGATGGCTTCGCCCAAAAAATCAGCCAACGGGTCCGGCAAGAAATGGACCCCGAAACAACCCATGGTTTCGATCACGGACCTGCACAAATCCTTTGGCGATCTGGAAGTGCTGAAAGGCGTCTCAATGGACGTCATGAAGGGCGAGTGCATCTGCATTATCGGCCCTTCGGGATCAGGCAAGTCGACGCTGATCCGCTGTGTGAATGCGCTTAACGATATCCAGAAAGGCTCCATCCTGGTTGAGGGACAGGAAGTCAACGATCCTGATCTCGACAAGCTGGAGCTGCGCAAAAAGGTCGGGATGGTGTTTCAGCAATACAATCTGTTTCCCCATAAAACAGCGATTGAGAATATCATGATGGCGCCAATCACGGTCCTCAAGCAGGACAAGGAAGAAGTCGCCAACCGGGCAAAGCAGCTCATTAAAAAAGTGCGACTTGAAGGCAAGGAAGACAGCTATCCCGGCGAGCTGTCAGGCGGCCAGCAACAGCGTGTCGCCATCGCCCGCGCGCTTGCCATGAACCCGGATGTCATGTTGTTCGACGAAGTGACAGCAGCGCTCGACCCGGAAACCGTCAAGGAGGTGCTGGTCACCATCCAGGAATTGGCGGAAGAAGGAATGACCTGTATCCTGGTCACCCACGAGATGGGCTTTGCCAAGGAAGTCGCGGACCATATCTATTTCACCGACCGCGGCGTGATCGTGGAGCACGGCCCACCCAAAACCTTCTTCAAAAAGGCCAAAGACCCTCGCACGAAAGAATTCCTCAGCCAGATTCTTTAATGGCGCCACCAGACACCAATATTGGAGCGTGATGTGAGTTTTGTCTCTCATCTGGAATGCAGCCGCACGGGTAAGCACTACCCGCATGACCGCTTCCACAGCGTGTCGGATGCGGGCGCACCCCTTCTCGTGCGCTATGATCTTGAAGCCCTGAAAAGCGCAGTCAGCAAAGATACGCTTGCCACACGCAGCCCGGATATGTGGCGCTATCTGGAATTTCTGCCCGTTGCCGGCCAGGACGACATTGTCAGTCTCGGCGAGCAGATGACGCCACTTATCCCCCTGCCCCGCATGTCGAATGAGCTTGGAGCTGGTGAGATCCTGGTGAAAGACGAAGGCCGCCTGCCCACGGGCAGTTTCAAATCGCGGGGGATCGCGGTTGCCGTCTCGATGGCCAAGGCCTTTGGCGTCAAACATATCGCCATGCCGACCGCGGGAAACGCAGGTGCGGCATTGGCCGCCTATTGCTCGCGGGCCGGGATTAAAAGCACTGTCTTTTGCCCTGATGACGCGCCTGAAACCACGATCCGCGAAATCGCCTTTCACGGAGCAGATACCTATCGCGTCAACGGACTGATCAATCATTGCGGCGAGATCGTCGCGGCGGGCACGAAAGAGACCGGTTGGCTCGACCTATCAACCTTGAAGGAGCCCTACCGTATCGAGGGCAAGAAGACGATGGGACTGGAGCTTGCCGAACAGCTTCGCTGGACGCTTCCCGATGTCATTTTCTACCCCACCGGAGGCGGAACCGGGCTCATTGGCATGTGGAAAGCATTCGAGGAACTTGAGGCCTTAGGTTGGATTGACGGCAAACGTCCGCGCATGGTTGCGGTGCAGTCCACCCGTTGCGGTCCTCTTGTCAAAGCATTCGACGAGGGGCACGAAGAAGTTATGACGCCCTGGGAGCCCGCCGATACACAAATTCACGGCGTGCGTGTTCCAAAGCCTTTCGGCGACCGGTTATGTTTGCAAGTCATGCGGGACAGCGGGGGCTTCGGGTCGATGGTGGATGACGATGAGACCATTGCGGCGCGAGCCAGTATCGCGCGAGAAGAAGGCGTGCATTTATCAATTGAAGGCGCGGCCTGTTTTGTCGCCTGCCGGCAGGAACTTGAACGCGGCAGAGTGAAACGGACTGACCAGGCCCTGCTGTTCAACTGCGCCAGCGGCCTTAAAGCCGGCCTCCCGCCGGTTAACACCCGTATTGACCGGAACAAACCACTCGACTTTTCAATACCAGGATTTCAAAAAACTGCCCGATGACGCCTTCGGCAGGTAACAATAAACAGGAATATTGCAGCCATGCTCACACCCGTTTCACAGACATTTCTCGGCCTGCCCCAGATCGATATTGAGGATGTTCAACCCAAAGATCTGGTCATTGTGGGTGTGTGCGAATGTACTCCCTACACGCCGGGCCAGACATCGCATGCCGCAGATGGCCCAACCGAAATCCGCAATGCCCTCGCCAAATATGCGAAATGGACAGATCATTATGATTTCGATTCAGGCGCGCCAATGATCAATGCCGGCAAGCGCCGGATTGTCGATATTGGAAATCTCAAAGGCGACCCTGACCAACCGGCAGAAAATCGCGCAGCGATCACCTCCACCGTTGCGCAAATACTTCACTCAGGGGCAATTCCGATAGTGATCGGTGGGGACGACTCGGTTCCTATTCCGGTGCTGAAGGGTTTTGAGGAGCAGGAGCCGTTCCACCTTGTTCAGATCGACGCACATCTCGACTGGCGCGATGAGCGCAATGGTATTACCGAGGGGTGGAGCAGCCCCATGCGCCGCGCCTCGGAGATGACGTGGGTTGAAAAAATCGTACAAGTTGGCCTGCGCGGGCCTGGAAGTGCACGCCCCGAAGATGTTCACGACGCCGAGAGTTACGGCGCTACGCTCATTGCTGCCAGAGACATTCACGCACATGGTATCACAGCTGTCGCTGAGGCAATCCCCGAGGCAAGCCGGTGCTTTATCACCATTGATTGCGACGGGCTCGACCCTGGCGTCATTCCCGCTGTCCTGTCACAGGTCCCAGGAGGCCTGACTTACTGGCAGGTCATTGAGCTTATCGAAGCTGTGAGCGCGCGCTCTACCATTATTGGCTTCGATCTTGTCGAGCTAACCCCCGATCGGGACATCAATGGAGTGGGCGCCCTCACTGCCGGGCGCATTATCTGCAATCTGTGTTCAATGCTCTCAAAAGCAACACAGACGTAACCACTCCTGATGCCGTGACAATGGCTCCCATGGTTTACGCGGCCAAATTCAGCGAACTGCGCCAATTCGGATAGAGCTCATCCGCATCGCCCGGGAAACTCTCAAAAGCACGGGCAAACTGCTTGTGCTCCTTGGCGAATTCCACAGGATCGGCGCCCGCTTTCCAGCATTCTTCTGCCTGGCGCAATGAACGGGCACCTTCTGCTGCTCCATCCAAGTGACCATATGCACCGCCCCCGGCGGTGAGGATCAGATTGGATGTGCCGACGTTCTCGAAGAGACCGGGCATGCGCAGTGCATTCATACCGCCCGAGATGAGTGAGAGGCGTCTTGTTATCCTTGACGTCGACGGACTACCGGTTATCCGCCAGTGGTTCGTGGTCAAGCGCAAAGAGAAAGTGCTGATGCCCGCGTCTCAGGCTTTGTGGGATTTCCTTGCTGTGTCAGGGGTGGACTTTCTTCCGCAGACATAAAAAAGAACATGATAAACTCGCCGCGCCGCACCCTCATCTCCCCGCATCAATTTGCCTTTGATGGAAACAGGTACTAAACAGCGGCTCCACACCAACAACTCAGCACTATATTACCTCATGGATGATCCCTCCCCGCAAACGATCTATCTGAAGGATTACACGCCTTCCGATTATCTGATTGATACCGTCTCGCTCGACGTCAATCTTCACCCCACGGCCACGCGCGTGCGATCCAGGCTTGAGGTCAGGCCGAATCCAGCTGCGGCAAGACGGCCCTCAACTCTCGTGCTCGACGGTGAAGCGCTGAAACTTGATGAAGTGCGTCTTGACGGCCGTAAGCTAAGCGTCTCCGGGTACACTCGCACCGAGAACGACCTCACCATACATAGCGTGCCCGATGGGCCCTTCGAGCTGGAGATCACTACTTATTGCAACCCCGAAGCCAACAAGGCGCTTTCAGGTCTCTATCAGGTTGCCGTTGGCGAGCAGGACAGGGGCCATCTCCTTGTCTGCCTGCAGCCGGGTTGTGTAGCGTGCAAGCACGTCCAGGCGAACAAGAAAAAAAATGATGCAGCAAAACCCCTGTGCTTCGCACTGGGTGCAGAAAATGTCTCGAGTGCGATAGAGGCCTGAAAGCGCCTTGTTGGCTTCGGGGTTGCAATAAGTAGTGATCTCCAGCTCGAAGGGCCCATCGGGCACGCTATGTATGGTGAGGTCGTTCTCGGTGC
>CAYOEI010000453.1:0-4092 GCA_964402825.1 uncultured Hyphomicrobiaceae bacterium | reverse complement strand
CCTCGGCGAAGCCGACACGCGCGCCGCCAATCGGGCCCATGAAGGGAATGCCGGATATGGTCAGCGCCGCACTGGCCGCGACCATGGCGACGATGTCGGGATTGTTTTCCATGTCATGGCTGAGTACGGCGATGAGAACCTGCGTCTCATTCTGGAAGCCATTCACAAACAGCGGACGGATCGGCCGGTCAATCAGACGCGATGTGAGCGTCTCTTTTTCAGCCGGGCGCGCCTCGCGCTTGAAAAAACCACCCGGGATTTTACCGGCGGCATAGGTTTTCTCACGGTAGTCGACCATGAGAGGGAAAAAGTCGATGCCAACTCTTGGCTCGCGGTCGGCGACCACCGTCGCCAACACGCTGGTGTCGCCATATTTGGCGAAAACGGCCCCATCGGCCTGACGGGCGATGCGCCCGGTCTCCAGGGTCAACGTGCGTCCACCCCATTCAATTTCAACTGTGTGTATATCAAACATAGTTCTCTATCTCTGCTTTCCTAACGCGGGAATCATCCATTGGAGCCGCTCCGCCGACGGATTTCGGCCGATGCGTCCTGATTCCCCGGACCCGTTGGAAACGCGCCTTATGCGCGTCCTAACGGCGAATGCCCAGGCTGGTTATCAGTTTTTTATAACGCTCCTCGTCCTGGGTTTTGACATAATCGAGAAGCCTCCGCCTCTGGCTCACCATCTTGAGCAAGCCACGGCGTGAGTGATTATCTTTTTTGTGGGTTTTGAAATGTTCGGTCAGATTTGTGATCCTCTGGGTGAGAATCGCAACCTGCACTTCTGGCGAACCCGTGTCGTCCTTACTTGTGGCGTATTCGCCAATAAGTTCGCCCTTCCGCTCAGCGGTAATCGACATCGTCATACTCCTGTTCTTGGTTACGTGTAAGGGTTCAGACCTTAAATTGCATCCCGGCTCAGCTTTGTTATTCAAACTATCAAAAGTTGAAAACGCGCTTGGGCCGAAGCTCTCCGCGCTTTACTTCACCGAGCGCCACAAGCGTTCCTCGTGACGTTGCATAAACTGGTCCGTTAATGATCGGGGCGTCGCGGCCGCGCAACAGCACAGCCTGTCCCCGTTTGAGTTTTGCCGCATCGTCTCCGCTTATGGCCAGCGCCGGGATGTCGTCCAGCGCGGTCTCCACAGATTCGAGAATTGCGTCAAGGCCTTCCTGGCCGGCGGCACTATGGCTTAACTCCTCAAGTTTATCCAGCGAAATTGTGGCATCTTCCTTAAAGGGCCCAACGCGGGTGCGGCGCAGTTGCGAGACGTGACCAAAGCAGCCCAATGCGCGGCCAAGGTCACGCGCGAGAGAGCGCACATACGTCCCTTTGCCGCATTCTGCTTCAAGTATCGCGTGGTCGTTGTCGGGCAGCTCTTGAATTGTGAGTTGATTGACCTGAACAAGACGCGCCGCAAGCTGGAATTCATTCCCCTCGCGGG
The DNA here is from genome assembly GCA_964402825.1 of uncultured Hyphomicrobiaceae bacterium. Classification (GTDB taxonomy): domain Bacteria; phylum Pseudomonadota; class Alphaproteobacteria; order Rhizobiales; family Methyloligellaceae; genus UBA2767. The sequence goes on along the minus strand of CAYOEI010000453.1, from coordinate 2,644 downwards.
CGAGATCATAGGCGCGTGCGCCTTCGACCTTGATAGCTGAATAGCGCGGCGGAACCTGTTCTATTTCTCCGGTAAAGTCAGGCAGCAGACGCTCAATATCGCTGAGCGACGGGCGCTTATCGCTGCGCTGCGTTACCTCTCCTTCATTATCATCGGTTTCGGTTTCTTCACCCCAGCGCACCGTGAAGCGGTAACTCTTAAGCCCATCTACAACGTATGGCACCGTCTTGGTCGCTTCTCCAAGGGCTATGGGGAGTATGCCGCTGGCCAACGGATCAAGGGTGCCGGCATGCCCGGCCTTGGCGGCCTCAAACATGCGCTTGACGCGCGCCACCGCATTGGTTGACGTCACGCCAACCGGCTTGTCGAGAACAATCCAGCCATGAACCGCCCTGCCTTTGCGCCGTCTTGCCATGGGGTTGTTACTCGATATCTTGCGCAACGTTTGGTAAACGCAACAATGAATCCATGTGCCCTGATTGGTCGAAGGTCAGATCGAGTTCAAAATTGAGTACCGGCATATGCCTTAAGTCCACGAGCTGCCCTACTTCACCACGCACAAAGCGCTTATGGCGCTCAAGCGCGGCAACCACTTTCTCCTGGTTGTTACCGCCCAGCGGCAACACATAAACAGTCGCGTTTTTGAGATCGGGCGAGGATCGCACTTCTGAAACCGTCAGCGTCACGCCCATAAGATCCTGGTCGGATATATCCGTGCGCAAAAATACTTCCGAAAGCGCTTTGCGCAGGCTTTCGCTCACACGCAACTGGCGCTGGGAGGGTCCCCGCTTGGCTCTGCCTTTGGACATGAAAATAAACCTGGTTGAATTACAGCTCTCGCATTATGCCACGGGCGGTGTATATGCGCCTTAGCCCGCACTCTTTAGCCAGGACCCTGGCCCTAGAGGTTGCGTTCTATTTCCTCGATGGTGAAGCACTCGATAACGTCACCTTCCTTGAGGTCATGATAATTCTCAAAGCCCATGCCGCACTCCTGGCCGGCATTGACTTCCTTGACCTCATCCTTGAAGCGCTTCAGCGTCGAGAGCTGTCCCTCATGGATGACAACATCATCGCGAATGAGACGCACGCTAGCGCCGCGCTCCACCTTGCCATCGGTGATACGGCAGCCGGCAATCTTGCCGACCTTCGAGATATTGAAGACCTCGAGAACTTCCGCATTGCCGAGGAAATGCTCCCGCAATGTCGGATCAAGGAGGCCGGACATAACGGCCTTTACGTCATCCACCAGATCATAGATCACTGCATAGTAGCGGATTTCGACCCCTTCGGCTTCAGCAACCGCGCGGGCTTGTGCGTTGGCGCGCACATTAAATCCAATAACCGCGGCTTTCGAGGCAGCAGCAAGCGCAATATCTGATTCAGTAATACCACCAGCGCCCGAATGTATGATGAGCGCCTGAACTTCTTCATTGCCAACACCCTTGAGTGCGCCATTGATGGCCTCAACGGAGCCCTGCACATCCCCCTTGATCAGCAACGGGACTTCCTTGATGGAGCCCTCCTGCAGGTCACTCATCATCTGCTCAAGCGATCCTTGCGGCCCCATTCCGGCAGCTCGCACATCGCGAATCTTGCGCTCGCGATAGGAGGTGATTTCACGCGCACGCGCCTCGCTTTCAACAACAGCAAACGGATCGCCCGCATCAGGAGCTGAGTCAAAGCCCAGAACTTCCACTGGAACGGATGGACCAGCACTTTGCACCTGTTCGCCCTGATCACTAATGAGTGCGCGCACTCTGCCCCAGGCTGAACCAGCCACGATAATGTCGCCAATCTTCAATGTTCCACGCTGAACCAGAAGCGTGCCAACCGGCCCGCGTCCGCGCTCAAGCTTGGCCTCGATCACCACACCGTCAGAGGCGCGGTTCGGGTTGGCCTTCAACTCCATCAGCTCTGACTGCAACAACACAGCTTCCACGAGCTTGTCGAGATTGGTTTTTGCAATTGCGGAGACTTCGATTTCGAGCACATCGCCGCTCATGCTCTCAACAATAATTTCATGCTGGAGCAGTTCGGTCCGCACTTTGTTCGGGTCCGCATCAGGTTTGTCCATCTTGTTGATGGCAACAATGATCTGCACACCCGCCGCCTTGGCGTGGTTGATGGCCTCGATGGTTTGCGGCATGACGCCGTCATCCGCCGCGACCACAAGAATAACAAGGTCGGTCACCGAGGCGCCGCGTGCGCGCATCGCGGTGAAGGCCGCATGGCCGGGCGTATCGATGAATGTCACCTTCTGCCCGCTCTCGGTTTCCACCTGATAGGCGCCAATATGCTGCGTGATCCCGCCGGCTTCCCCGGATGCGACTTCGGCATTACGTATGGCATCCAGAAGTGATGTCTTGCCATGGTCCACATGGCCCATGACCGTTACCACAGGAGCGCGTGGCAACAGAGCATCAGTATCATCTTCTTCTCCGATAAAGCCTTCCTCCACATCAGCCTCCGAAACGCGCTTCACCGTGTGACCGAACTCTTCGGCGATGATCTGGGCTGAATCGGCATCGATCACATCATTGACCAGATGCATCTGTTCCTGGCTGATCAAATATTTGATGACGTCCACGGCGCGCTCGGCCATCCGGTTCGCCAACTCCTGAATGGTAATGGCTTCGGGTAT
>CAYOEI010000452.1:0-17574 GCA_964402825.1 uncultured Hyphomicrobiaceae bacterium | reverse complement strand
TGATGCCCCGCTTCTTTTGCCATTGCTCAACGGAATATATGAGCTTGATCTTGGCTGCGGTCTTGGCGCCGCCATCGGGATTAAACAGATCCGTACCGTTATGGCTTGCCTGGAATGTGGCGCACCGGGCCTCTGCACGTTCCGGAGTCATTATAATCGCGGCGCACACATATATGGCCGCAACACCTATTACACAACGAACTGAACACATAATCCTGCCTCCCCTATGCAACCTCGCCTCATAAAGAGATCATAAAGAAAATGGACGCTACACGGCCGCGGCTATTGTCAGGATATTGGGTGCACTTGAGAGGTTGTGATCATTTCTGATTGGCCAGCCGCTTAAAAATGCGGCTTTTGACGAATGAATTCGGCAGTCAGATCATCACTAATTCAGTTCCGGCACACCCCGCTACTTAACTGCCTCGACCGATCTTCTCCAGTTTACACGCGATTGACCGCGTGTCGAGACAGTCCAGCGGAAGATTGATGAATTTGACAATGCGGGCGCTCAAAATCCGGTATGTCTCCTCGAACGCGTGCCGTATTTCTGTTTCGCTCCCCGTCGCGGATGCAGGGTCCCGCACGCCCCAATGGGCGCTCAAAGGGTGACCTGGCCACACCGGACACACTTCATCCGCCGCATTGCCGCATACGGTGAAAATAAAATCCATTTTTGGTGTGTCTGGCCTGGAAAATTCATCCCAGCTTTTGGAACGCAATCCATTCGTTCCGTAGTTCAGGCTGTTGAGCAATTCCAGGGCGAAGGGGTTCACCTCACCCATCGGCTGCGAGCCTGCGGAAAAGGCATTGAAATGCCCTTTGCCTTCCCTGCCGAGAATAGCTTCTGCAAGAATTGATCGCGCTGAATTCCCGGTGCACAGGAAGAGAATATTGCATTTGCGATCTGACATGGTTTCTGTGCTCCTGTGATGGGCCCAGTCTACCTTGCCGCCTCTCTTTGCCGGGTCTCTTGCAGTACACGGCAGGCTATCACCCAGAATCCGGAAACAATTTTCAAGGCGTCAAGCCGCCGCTCGCGTGCAGCACTGCGCGCTGAATGATACCGGCGGGAAGGCAAAACGTCTTTAAGACGCGCCAGCCGCTCAAGAAGCTTGGGAGAACTGCCCCCCTTGAGCAAAACTCGCTCGATAAGATAAAGCTCTTCTTCTTGCGCAATAACCATCCCGCCAGCACGATTGCCGTCCTTGAGAACGAACAAAATCGCAGGGGCGTAGTCATCACAGAAAGCCAAATCACCAAGCGAAAGCTGGATATTAATCATAGTCGCCAGCGGATTGCTCTTATCGCCCAGCCTCGCAGAAGGGCCTATCACCATGCGGAGCCCGAGATCCACCGGGGGAAAGTCCTTTTTTGGCGCTCTTTTATACAATCTGATCAGTCGGTAATTATTGTAACACAGACGCCCACCAGGCTGTCGGGAGCCCACTATATTAACTCTCAGTTTTTGGCCGCGTTCGGAATCGTCAAAGGCCGGTTTCAGAAACGGATAGAGGCCGAGAAATCCAACCTCCAGCAATTTTTCGACGACAAGACAATCTCCTTTATCCCTCGCCTGGCGAAACCTGGCGCTGGCCATCTCGTTCAGCCCCTCCTCGTATGGCCGCTGGAGATAGGGGCGGAAAGGGCTGTCCACGTGATCAAGCGGCTTATTGCGCTCAAGAAATTTTTCTGATTTTTCGAGAAAAATATCGAGACGTTTATCCGCCAAGGATTGAGTGGAAGAAGCAATCACAAATGCAGAAAACAAAACCAATACACCTGCTTTGCGAAGAATAATTTTATCAGTCGTCACAAAGAAATCCCCAGCTTTAAACCTCGCTTTATTCTGTAAAGCATAAGTGGTTTTAAAGGAAACTGTAACATGACTTATCACACGCTAGAACAAGCCTTGGCTTGCTCTAATATTGAAGATGAAATCCATGAGAAGCGTATTCGGCTCCTTAACCTGGAGAGTGAAATTTCAAGTTTGACACTCCAGTAAAGCCGTCCGAGGACATCTAATGATAGGAACCTCTTGCCTACCCCCGCGCCCGTACGCTCGATGCCGCGGCAAGAATGGCATCCGCGTCAAGCCCGTGATGGGCGTAGAGCTCACCAAGAGAGCCCGACTGGCCGAAATGCTCCACGCCGAGCGCGCGCACCCTATGTCCATGCACCGCGCCGAGCCAGGACAGGGTTTCGGGATGGCCATCAATCAGGGTGACGATGCCTGCATCGCGAGAGGCTTGCCCGAGCAAATCCTCCACATGACATGAAACATTCTGCTCGCCGTTTTCGCGGGCGCGGTCGGCGGCATGCCAACCGGCTGACAGGCGGTCGGCGGATGTGATGGCCAAGACGCCTAACCCGCGGTATTTTTCCGCCAATAAACCTGCCGCCTGAATGGCTTCGGGCGCCACGGCGCCGGTATAGGCGAGGATGAGATTTGCGCCGGGTTCTGGCGCGCGCAGCCAATAGCCGCCCTGGATAACGTCATGCTCCAGCGCCGGTGTCATGGCGCGAGGCGGTTGCTCAATCGGCCGGGTGGAGAGCCGCAGATAAACAGAACCCCCTTTTTCATCGCGCAGCCATCCTGATGCTGCTGCATCATCGCTTTCCCCGCCATCCTTTTGCACATAATCGAATGACCACTGCATGATGACGGCAAGCTCATCAAGATAGGCTGGCTCAAAAGAGGCGAGGCCATCTTGCGCCATGCCGATGAGCGGCGTTCCAACCGACTGATGCGCGCCGCCTTCTGGCGCCAGTGTGATACCGCTCGGTGTCGCCACGACAATAAAACGGGCGTCCTGATAGCAGGCATAGTTGAGCGCATCCAACCCCCGCTGGATGAACGGGTCATAAAGGGTCCCGATAGGAATAAGCCGCGTCCCGAAGAGCGAATGCGACAGACCGGCAGCTGCCAGAAGCAGAAACAGATTATTCTCCGCTATGCCCAGCTCAATATGCTGACCCTTGGGTCCCATTTCCCAGCGCTGCGGGCTCATGAGCCCGCGCTCCTTAAATATGTCCGAGCGTTCTTCGCGTGCGAACAACCCGCGCTGGTTCACCCATGGTCCGAGATTCGTTGAAACCGTCACATCAGGAGAGGTGGTCACTATGCGCTTTGCAAGATCAGAATCGCTGCGGCTGATATCCGCCAGAATGTGACCGAAACCCTCCTGCGTCGATGCCCGGACTGACGCTTTGGGTGTTTCGATTTTGTCAACCTGAATACGGTCGGCCTTCAGCCGGCGTGCGCCTTTTGCGGCAAAAGGAACGCGGTCCAGAAATGCCTGAAGCTCGCCGGCGTCATGGCGCAGACCGGTAAACTTGTCCCATTCCTGGCCCTTCGAAATTCCGTTTGCATCACGAAAGGCTTCCATCTGGGTCACGTTCATCAGCCCGGAATGATTGTCCTTGTGTCCCTGCAAGGGGAGCCCGTGCCCTTTAATCGTATAGGCAATAAAACAGACCGGCTTATCTGAAGGGGCATTGGCAAATGCCTCAACCAGAGTTTCGATATCGTGACCGCCCAGATTGGTCATGAGCTCCGCCAGTTCATCATCATTGTAGCTGGCTATGAGCTCCAGCGTCTCTTGCGCGCCGGACAGATCAGCCTGCAACTGACGCCGCCACGCCTCGCCTCCTTGAAATGTGAGAGCGGAATAAAGCGTGTTCGGGCATGAATCTATCCAGTCCCGCAGCCGCTCTCCACCAGGTTCGGCAAAAAACCGCTCGAGAGCGCGGCCATATTTGAGGGTGATAACCTCCCACCCCATGGTCTCGAACAGGCCGGCAACCTTGTTGAACAGCCGGTCGGATACCACCGCATCAAGGCTCTGCCGATTGTAGTCGATGACCCACCAGCAATTGCGAATGCGGTGCTTCCAGCACTCCAGAAGGCATTCATAAATATTACCTTCATCAAGCTCGGCGTCACCCGCGACGGCGACCATACGCCCTTCCGGGATATCAAGACCCAGCCCCTTGGCGCGGACATAGTCCTGCACGAGGCTTGCAAAAGCGGTCATGGCTACACCCAACCCCACCGACCCTGTTGAGAAATCGACGTCATCGGTGTCCTTGGTGCGGGATGGATATGACTGCGCGCCCCCGAAGGCCCGGAAATTTTCCAATTTGTCCCGGCTCTGATTTCCGAGCAGATATTGGATTGCATGGAAAACCGGACTGGCATGGGGCTTCACCGCCACCCGGTCCTCAGGCCTGAGCGCATGGAAATAAAGCGCCGTCATGATGCTCGCACATGACGCGGAAGACGCCTGATGCCCACCCACCTTCACCCCGTCGCCATTGTCACGCAGATGATTGGCGTTGTGGATCGTCCAGCTCGATAGCCACAAAATCTTGCGCTTGAGATCGCGCAGGAACGCGAATGACTCATTCGGGATTGTTACACTGGTTTCGCTGAGAGCGGTGTTGCGTGCGCTCATGACACTGGCCTCATAATTTCCCAGGAGGCTGCGGGCCCTTGCCTGAGGTTCACTTTCGCGCATATTAGGTTATTTCATATAGCCTTTTTATCCTTTTATTGCTAATTATTTGAAGATATTTGGCATGATTCACCTCTCACAGATGATATAACAATGACAGTTGCTAAAATTAAGTTGGATGCAGTTGACCGCCGCCTGCTCAATGCGCTGCAGGAAAATGGGCGCATACCGGTCACTGACCTCGCTGAAATTGTCGGGCTAACCACCAGCCCCTGCCTGCGGCGGTTGAAAATACTGGAGCAGGCCGGAATAATCCGCGGCTATGCCGCGCTGGTCGATCAAACGAAGGTTGGCCTGCCCGTCTCGGTGTTCATATCCGTCAAACTGGAGATGCAGCGCGAGGAAGCGCTGGAGCGCTTTGAGGCAGCCATGCGCGACTGCCCGGAGGTCGTGGAGTGCTACCTGATGACCGGCCCGCGCGATTATTTGCTGCGCGTGGTCGCGAAGGACCTCGCAGCCTATGAGCGCTTCCTGAAACAGACACTTACCCGCATCGAGGGCGTCGCCAGTATCGAGTCAAGTTTTGCACTGAGCCAAGTGAAATATTCCAACCTGCTGCCAATAGCGAATGCTGGTTGAAACACTAATTCCCGCCTGACCTTGCGCATGCGCGCTATTGCGATAGAACACCCATGTGCATTTCAAATTCAGATGAATGAATAAAGGCGAGCGCAATGAGCAAAGTGGCGTTTATCGGACTGGGCGTCATGGGTTATCCCATGGCAGGGCATATCAGAGAAAAAGGCGGCCACGATCTGGTTGTCTACAACCGCACAACGGCCAAGGCTGATAAATGGACCGGGCAATATGGCGGCGAGACAGCGGCAACTCCGGCAGAAGCGGCCAAAGACGCGGAATTCGTTTTTATCTGCGTCGGCAATGACTCTGACCTGCGAGAGGTAACTCTTGGACCAGATGGCGCATTCAGCACGCTCAAGAGTGGCGCCATTGTCATCGACAACACGACTGCTTCAGCGGATATCGCGCGCGAACTCCATGCCGCCGCAAAAGAGAAAGGCGCTGACTTTCTCGACGCTCCGGTTTCCGGAGGCCAGGCGGGCGCGGAAAATGGCATTCTTACTGTCATGATTGGCGGCGGCAAGGATGTGTTCGCCAAGGCGGAGCCGGTCATTGGATGTTATGCCCGCGCGGCAAATCTGATTGGCCCCGTGGGATCGGGACAGCTGACCAAAATGGTCAACCAGATTTGCATTGCAGGCCTCGTTCAGGCTCTTTCTGAAGCTCTGCACTTCGCCAAAACAGCGGGCCTCGATGTGCCTAAGGTTATCAACACGATCTCCAAGGGCGCGGCTCAATCCTGGCAGATGGAGAACCGCTGGGAAACCATGATCAAAGATGAATTTGACTATGGGTTTGCCGTGGACTGGATGCGCAAGGACCTGTCGCTCTGCCTGGATGAATCCCGGCAAAATGGCGCCAGCCTTCCCGTCACCGCCATGATCGAACAGTATTATTCACAAATACAGCGCGCCGGGGGCAATCGCTGGGATTCATCAAGCCTCATCACTCTGCTCGAGCGCAAATGAGTTCCGCATATCAGGATTTTGAGCGTTTACTCTCGGCATAATCGAGAGGCAGCTCCGTGGTGAACTTGATCTGCTCCATGGCGAAACTGGAGCTCACATCGCTCAGCTCAATGCTGGAAATGAGTTTCTTGTAGAAGATGTCGTATTGCTCAATGTCGGATACAACCACGCGCAATAGATAATCCACCTGCCCGCTCATCCGGTAGAACTCGACAACTTCAGGAAATTTCTGAATGGCCTCGTGAAACCTCTCCAGCCATTTCTGCTCATGCTGGCTTGTTGAGATAGATACGAAAACCGTCACCCCGGCGTTGATCTTCTTGGCATCCAGCAATGCCACCCGGCGCTGAATAACGCCCTGCTCTTCCATCTTCTGGATGCGGCGCCAGCACGGCGTTGTGGACAGCCCAACAATACGGCCAATTTCCGCGACCGGCATGGTGCAATCCTTTTGCAGGATTGCAAGAATATTACGATCCATCTTGTCGAACATCGCATGCCTCATGAAAAAAAATTATTTCTATTATTTCGCTATTACGCAAAAAATATTGCGTGATATAGCGCAATTGAGGAGTAATGTATATAATTTTTTCTATATGATCTGATTTACCGGGTATAATGAGCTGTCATTCCAGAGTGAAGAGCCTAACTCAACCGCGCCCTGACTTCACGCTTTACAACTGGCAATATCCGCGCTTCGAACCATGGGTTTTTCTTGAGCCATGAATTGTTGCGCCATGAGGGATGCGGCAACGGGATGAAAGCCGGATGATGTGTTTTGAGTGTGTCTGCATCCCAGTTCCTGACGGTTTCAGTCAGCGTCTCGGCGCGTGCGGAGCCCATATGCCAGCTTTGCGCATACCCGCCAATAAGCAGCATCAAATCAATCTGGGGCAGATGTTCAAAAAGACGATCTCGCCACAATTTTGGACATTCCTTACGCGGAGGCAGATCACCGCCCTTGGCATCCAGTCCCGGAAAACAAAATCCCATCGGAATGATGGCCACCTGCGCCGCATCGTAGAATTGCTCATCGCTCACACCCATCCATTCCCTCAACCGGTCGCCAGAGGGATCGGTGAAGGGGATGCCGGATGCGTGCACCCGGGTACCCGGCGCCTGCCCCGCAACACAGATGCGCGCGGTTGAGCTGATCTGAAACACGGGACGCGGTTCATGGGGCAATTGATTGTCAGTCTCAACGCCATCACGGCACACCCGGCACGCCCTGATGTCCTTGAGGAGACTGTCCAGTGGTTTGCTCATCCTGCTATTTCTCAAAACATGTCACAGCTCGAGCGTCATTCCATCCTCAGCGAGGATAAAGATTTTCCCGTCCACTTCACTGCTTCTCGCCAGCATCGCTTCGCTCATATGAGTGAGAAGCACGCGCTTGGCGTTCAACCTGCCGGCATTGCTGACAAGGGTCGCATAGTCCAGATGGAACTTGAGTTTTTCGTCATACTGATAGCATTCGGCGATCAACAGATCAGCGCCGGTTGACGCCGGAACCAGAGCATCGACCCATTCCGTATCACCCGTGTATGTAATGATCTTTCCATCGACCGCAATGCGCAGCGCGTATGGCGGCGCACCAGAGAAATGTTTCACCTCGTACGGCGTGACCGAAACTGAATCGATTTCGAGCGCTTCACCCTCCTTATATTCGGCGAATGTCAGATCAAACCTGAGCTTAACCTTGGTCGCATTTGGAAACAGGGCTTCTGTTGCCGCAATAAAACGCTCCTCTATCCCGCGCGGCCCGGCAATTTTCAACGGAGCTGTCCGTTTGCTTACATGCGCGCCGTCGATGAGGAGCCAGGCGAGACCAGAGAAATGATCGCCATGCAGATGGGTAATAAATATGGTGCTGATCTCATTGGGATTGAGATGAAAACGGCGCAACCCTATGAGCGCCGTTGCGCCACAATCGATAAGAAAAGATCCCTGCTTACCACGCACATGAAAACAGGTGTTGAGCCGGCCACCGGAACCAAAAGCATCACCGCAACCGACGATAGTGAGTTTTATCATTATCTCCCCTGCCCCATGCCTTTGGGCGGGCGCACTCCATTACGCAGAAGCGCTCCAGTATGCAGAAGCACTCCATTATGCAGAAGCACTGGGGCGCACCGAGATTTCATCATACCACCGCGTCAGGTTTGTCAGATTGGCCGGGCGCTCGATCCTTGCGGGTTTCATGAAATCAACGGCAACCAGCGCCGTAATGTCAGCCACCGTATACTCATTCCCCGCGATGAAAGGGCGGGTGGCGAGCTCCTCATTCAGCAAGGATAGCATGGTCAGCGCACGCGGACGGTTGGCTTCCCCCCATTCCGCCACCTGGGGCTGTTCCATCTCCTTCATGGCCGGATGCAGGTGCCGAAAAGTCTGAGCCACCGGCGCAAGCAAATTGAGCTCCATCCGCCGCTGCCACATCTCTGTGCGCGCCTTGCCCTCCGCGCCCGTGCCCATCAGTGCCGGTTCCGGCTGCAACTCCTCAAAATAGCGGCAAATGGCCATGGACTCGGAAATCGGATCTGCATCATCAAGCAGAAGAACTGGCACACGCTGAAGCGGATTTAGTCCGGTAAAGTCAGCCCCTTTATGCTGGAACTCCGTGATATCTATTTGCTCGTAAGCAATATCAATGCCCTTCTCGGCCAGAAATATCCGGACGCGCCGGGGATTGGGTGCGCGGGCATCTTCTATGATTTTCATGGTTTTCTTCCTCCCTGCTGGCCGGTTCTTAAACTGAAATATAAAATCCTATCGGCTTCCATCGCGCCAATCTCGAGGGTGTATGAATTTTCCCGACCAGATACCGCGTTTCGCCTTATCTGCAATACGCTCTTCATCAGAATAACCGTGATAGGACACCGCCCATCCCTGCTCAACCAGCCAGCGGTTGATTTCAATTCCCTTTACGCTGCATATCGCGAGCAGCCGATCATAGGCATCACGCTCATACCCCTTGCAAGTAACAACTCTGCCTCGCAGCTTGTTTCTTAGTTTTCGCGTAGCTTGCGCCCCGCATGGCCAGCTCGCTCTTGCCCGTGTGCAAAACTGCTCGCTTTCCGGAGCGTCTATGCCGCGAAGCCGAACCTCAACCCCTCGCACATGTAAAGAGTCACCATCAATAACGCGGGCATAACCCGAAACCTCAACCGGATCAGGTTCTGGCAAAAATCTGATTATGGCCAGTATTCCCAGCACAAGGACAGCAAAGATGATGATATCCAGCGCACGATTGCGCTTCACCAACCTTAAGAATGTTGCCATGATCATCGTTTGACTACTTCCTTATCTAATCACTTTAACCATTTGTTATTTCTATATATTTTATTCATTTGATATAAGTGTGCTGCCAGATCAAAGATATCAGAGTGATGCAGGGTTTTCCCGAGTAAGTCCTTCAAAGCCTCACTAAATCAACCATTTCAACACCTTGTCTGCCTGACCAGTGAAAGCGGGTTGATCGCACAAAAATCGTGAGATTTACCTAAAATTTAAACGTGAATTTAGGAAGTTTTGCTGAAACTGCAGCCAATTATGTGTGCGTACCGTGCCGCAGCAGCGCAGCTTCAGGTGTGGCGCATCGGGTCAGGGTATGGTTTCGGGTAGAGTTGGAGTGCGTTGGTAGTATGAGTATGGATTCAAATCCTGTGCTATACGACTCGGCCATTCAGGCTGGCAGCAAAGCTGGGTCTACGGAAAATAGCGTTCAGAATACGCGCGCGCTGCTAAACGATACGACCAGTTCAAATACCAAATTTGACTATGATCTGTTGCTCATGTTCGTGCAAAACGAACTTGGCGCCTCACTTGCCATACCCCTTCTTGCCATTATCACCACTCTGGCGTCCATGCTCTGGGCGCCCGCAAACGCACTCATCATGTGGCTTTCCACAGTACTGGTCTCCAAAGGAATTCAACTGGTTTTGTGCCGTGAGTTCACCAAGACACCGCGCGCGATGGCTAAAGTTTCCATATGGCGATCGAAGCTCATGGCTGCCGAGTTACTTTATGGAATTTGCTGGGCGAGCGTGGCGTTCATCAACATCGGCACGGCTAATCAAACGTCGCATATTTTCATATTCGCATGCCTTACCGTCGTTATTGCAATGCGAATGATGTTTGCGTCGACTGTCATACCAATAGTCTATGTTGGCACCATCCCGCTTACAGTCGCGCTCGTAATACGCTTCGCACTACTCGATACGCCATTTCACTGGGCCATAGCGGCCATGGCTGTAGGCGTCCATTTTTACTTCGCATTCCTCATGAAAGGCCTGAACACCACGGTCATGACCATGCTGGAATACCGTGCGGAGAAGGAGGCCCTCATCGTTGAGCTGGAGAAGTCCAAGTCGACATCCGACGAGGCCCGGCGCCGCGCGGAAACCGCCAATATCGCAAAATCACAATTCCTGGCGACGATGAGCCATGAGTTGCGGACACCATTGAACGCAGTGCTAGGTTTCTCGGAGGTCATGAAGTCAGAGATCCTTGGGCCTCACACCGTGCCGACATACAAGGAATACGCGAATGACATCCACGAAAGCGGTCAGCATCTGTTGAATCTGATCAACGAAATTCTGGACCTTTCACGCATCGAAGCGGGACGCTACGAGTTGCTGGAAGAAGGCGTTACCATCGCTGATATAGCCGAAGACAGTCATCGATTGCTGAAGTTGCGTGCGGAAAAGAAGGACCTGAATATCCTATTGAATATTCACGAGAAACTGCCGCAACTCTGGGCTGATGAGCGCGCCATACGGCAGATATGCCTCAACCTCCTGTCAAACGCGATCAAGTTCACGCCAACTGGCGGCACCATCGCATTGACGATCGGCGCCACTCGATCGGGTGGCCAATATCTCAGCATTAATGACACAGGACCCGGCATACCGGAGGATGAAATCCCCCGGGTGCTACAGAGCTTTGGCCAGGGGTCACTGGCGCATCAGACCGCGGAAGGCGGCACGGGTCTTGGATTGCCAATCGTCATGGGATTGGTGGAGTTGCATGGCGGCACGTTCGATTTGAAAAGCAAGGTGAACCAGGGAACGCTGGTAACGGTCACGTTCCCGCAGGAACGGGTTATGCAGGTATTGCCAAGGGCAAAAGAGCCTGAAGATAATCAGAGCGATCAAGAAAATGGCGGAACCCGTTCAGGATGGCGTGAACGCCACAACACTACAAAAATGCAGCGTCAAAATGCCTGAATATCAAACATTTCACGAAGGCACTACTGACCTGCCCGGATTGTATTGTCTGCCTTGCTTTCCTATGTAAAGTGCATGTCCCCCAACGCTCTCATCACGGTGTATTTTCTTCGTATGGAGCGCATGTAACATGGGTGCCTGGATAGGCTTGGGTCTGCTTGTTTTTGCGGGTGTCGCACTTGTGCTGAGTCACGACTCAGGCACCATAGCCGGGTTCAACAATGCAGACTTTGCCGGTGTTATGGCGGCTGTCGCCCTTCTCATATTCCTGGGCGGATCCATGTTCGGCAGCTATCACGGCCGGTTCACGAAAGCCGTACGGGATGCCGTTACATGGGGTGTGTTGGCGCTCGCCCTTGTCGCCGGGTACAGCTACCGTGATCAGCTTAAGCCGGTCGCCCAGCGTATTGCCGGCGAACTTCTTCCAGGCGTGCCTATCCAGTTTAATACCACCGATGCAAATTCCATCGGTGTCCGCATACGCAAACAGGCTAGCGGGCAGTTTATGGCGCAAACCCATGCCAATGGCGTCAAGATCAATATGGTTGTCGATACCGGCGCATCCACCATCGTTTTGAACCCGTCAGATGCGGTGCGCGCCGGAATTAAACTAGATGAATTGACCTATTCCGTACCGGTACAGACTGCAAACGGAACATCATTCGCGGCGCGCGTTAGATTGCGCAATGTGTCCATCGGACCTGTGAGCATCGATAATGTCGAAGCACTCATCGCCAAACCCGGCGCGCTTCGTGAAAGCCTGCTTGGTATGAGTTTTTTAAACCGTTTACGTTCTTATGAATTCTCTGGAGATTTCCTGACCTTGCGCAGCTAGAGTCAATTATGAGTTTCTCATAGCGGCGCAGGTTAACTCCTGGGGGTCATGAAGTATGGCGTATAGTTCTGGCGTAAAATATCTGCTGCGAGAAGCAATATTGTGGAGCGCCGTCGCGGCAATCGGTTTTTCCGGTGTCTATTATTTCGATGATTTGCGTGCATTCGCGGCAAAGACCATCGAAAAAGTGGTCGCACACACCGAAGAAGTGGCCATTGAAATAGCTGCCGACCCAGGCAAAAATACATCAGGATTTGAACGTTCAGTAACGCTTAAAGCCAGCCGTGGCGGTCATTTCATCGCGCGGGCCTATATCAATGGCCAGCCAATAGCGGTAATGGTCGATACCGGCGCAACCATGATCGCCGTGACTTATAAGGACGCCGAGCTGCTGGGGTTGAGGCCGCATTCAAGCGACTACACAATGACATCGCGAACGGCCAACGGCACAGCCCGCATGGCGCCTGTAACGCTGGACAGCGTTCGTATCGGCGATGTGGAGGTTTCAAATCTGCGCGGTGCTATTTCAGAGCGGGGCAAGCTTCCTATCACATTGCTGGGCATGGAATTTATTCGCAAGCTCGAGCGCTTTGAATTACGCGGACGTGAACTGGTGCTCGTTGAATAACCCTTCGCATTTCATCCCGTGACCATTAGGTGTGCGGGGCGATATCCATTATCAAGACGCATCAATATATAATCAAAGAAGAGCCAATGTTTCCCAAACCTCGAACTGACCTGACACCCAACACGCCCGAATTCGAGCGGCTACCCTTCATCAAGCCGACAGGTTTTCGCGAATATGACGCCCGCTGGCTCTACCCCGATGAAATCAATCTCATGGGGTTGCAAGCCATCGGCATGGGGCTGGCGGAGCTGTTTCGCAGGCGCGGCGTGCCGCTACGGATTGTGACCGGTCACGATTACCGCTCCTATTCCGCCGCCATCAAAAACTCACTCATTTCCGGCATGCTGGCCGGCGGCATGGAAGTTCACGACATCGGCCTGGCGCTCTCGCCAACCGCCTATTACGCCCAGTTCAAACTGGAGGTCGAAGGCGTCGCCATGGTGACCGCCAGCCACAACGACAATGGCTGGACCGGAATCAAGATGGGGCTGGACCGCCCCCTCACCTTTGGTCCTGAAGAGATTGGAGAGTTGAAGGAGATTGTATTTTCAGGAGCCTCCCAAACGCCGGGCAATGGGACATACCACTTCCATCCCGAGATACGCGATGCCTACATCGATGACTTGTGTAACCGGCAAAAACTCACCCGCGCGCTCAAAGTCGTCGCGGCCTGTGGAAACGGCACAGCAGGCGCCTTTGCGCCGCATGCGCTGGAGGCCGCGGGGTGCGAGGTCGTGCCGCTTGATTGCGAACTGGACCACTCCTTCCCCAATTACAATCCCAATCCTGAAGACATGCAAATGCTTGAAGCGATGCGCGACGCGGTTCTTGCATCGGGGGCGGATGTCGGTTTTGCCTTTGACGGGGATGGAGACCGCTGCGGCGTCGTCGACAACGAAGGAACCCCCATTTTTGCCGATAAAGTTGGCGTCATGCTGGCCCGGGATTTATCGGCTCGGCACGCCAATGCCAAATTCGTCGCCGATGTTAAATCGACTGGCCTGTTCATGACCGATCCCGTTCTGAAGGCCAACGGCGCCACATGCGACTACTGGAAAACCGGCCATTCCTACATCAAGCGCTATTCCCATGAAACCGGGGCGCTGGTTGGTTTCGAAAAATCTGGTCACTTCTTTTTCAATCCGCCAATAGGCCGCGGTTATGACGACGGGATTGTCTCGGCGCTGGCAATCTGTGACATGCTTGAACGCAACCCTGATAAATCCATGTCGGACTTACTTGGAGCGCTGCCAAAGACTTGGCAATCACCCACCATGTCGCCCCATTGCGCGGATGAGATCAAATATGAAGTTGTGGAACGAGCTGTTTCACATTTCTCGGAAATAGCCAACAATGGCGGTCAACTCGCAGGACAATCAATCCGCGAACTGATCACCGTCAACGGCATCCGCATCGTGCTCGAAGATGGCACCTGGGGGCTGGTGCGCGCGTCCTCCAACAAACCGGAACTGGTGGTTGTGGTGGAGAGCCCGGAATCAGAAAACAATATGCGAGCGATCTTTGCCGAGATTGACAGCTATCTCTCTGACCAGAGCGAAGTCGGCGACTATAATCAGAAGATATAGATCATGATCTCACAGGCTGCGAAATTACGAACGTTTTTGTCGGAAGATACCTGCCACGCCACACCGTGCTGCTGGGATGGCCTGAGCGCGAAGATGATTGCCGATGCAGGCTTCAGCTTCACCTTCATGTCCGGTTTCGCGGTATCGGCCGCGCGGATTGGCGCGCCTGACACCGGTCTTATATCGTTTGGCGAAATGCTCGACCAGGGCCGCAACATTTGCGCCGCAACGACAATCCCCGTCATCGGTGACGGAGATACGGGTTACGGCAATGCTCTCAATGTTCGCCGCACCGTTGAGATGTATGCCCGCGCCGGATTTGCCGCCGTTATGATCGAGGATCAAGTGGCCCCGAAGCGCTGCGGGCACACCCAAGGCAAGCTGGTGGTTGAGCGCGCCGAAGCCCTGAACCGCATCAAGGCGGCTGTGGATGCGCGCAATGACGGCGCGGACATTATGATTCTCGCGCGCACCGACGCACGTCACGCTCACGGGCTTGATGAGGCCATAACCCGCGCGAAAGCTTTTTCCGATCTCGGCGCGGATATCCTTTTTGTTGAAGCCCCGCAATCGCAAGACGAGATGGCGCGCGTCACGCACGAAGCGCAGGGCATCCACATGGCCAATATTGTCGAAGGCGGGGCGACGCCGAATCTGTCGCCATCGGAGCTGCACCAGCTTGGCTATCGCTTTGCGATTTATCCTCTCACCTTACTGTCAGCCTCAATGAACGCGATGACCCAGGCCTTACGCGCGTTTAGTGATGGCAAGCACCCGGCGGACATGGTGATGGAATTTCAAGACTTGCGAAAAATTGTCGGATTTGACGACTATTACGCGGCCGAGAAGGACTATTCAGACAGCCGGGACTAAGTGCCGGTTTGCGTGAGGGTCCATATCACAGCAATGTCCAGAAGAACCGGGCTGCTATCAGCCCGAGAAAAGCGGCAAAGCACAATTCCAGCTTGCGCCGTGAGATGCCATGCGCCATGCGCACGCCAAGGGGAGCGGCAAGAACGGAGACGGGTACAATGATAATTGCGCTCACAAGGGAGACAAACCCAAGCGAGCCCGGCGGCAATCCTTCCACCCCCCATCCGGCCCAGATAAATCCAATGGTGCCGGGAATGGCGATCATCGGGCCAAAGCCTGAAGATGTTCCCACCGCCTGATGAATGGGGCGGCCATAGAGCGTCATCATCATGGTGACAAAAGCTCCCCCGCCAATACTCATCAGCGTGGAAATAGTGCCGATGAAAAGCCCGTAGAGCGCCCGTCCGGGGTTTCCCGGGACATCACTGCCCAGCTTCCAGCTTTCACGCCCGAAGAGCATTTTCAGTGACAGCATGGACGCAGCGCCCGCCCAGATCGCCGTCAGGATATTGCTGTTGGAATAGCGCGCCACAATTGTACCGATCACCACACCCGCAACAACAGGCGCCACCATGGAGCGGATGATATCCATATCAACCGCGCCCTTGGCCTTGTGCGAAAAGAAGGAACGCAGGGATGTCGGCATGATGACGGCAAGCGATGTGCCGACGCAAAGATGCATGCGCACGGCTTCATCGACGCCAATGGACGAGAACAGCTCATAGAGTATGGGCACCATGATGCCGCCGCCGCCGATGCCGAACAGTCCGGCAAGAATTCCCATGGCGAACCCGCCGCCAAGCAGCATGGCGAGCAACATGGCGAGTTCGCCAATTGGCAATCCGAAATCCATGGAGAAGTCCTTATGAAGCTCCGGCCAGGATGCGGCTACTCGGCCGCCACCGGCGCTGCATGAATACGCGTGTCTGGAAGACGCTCCAAGCACTCTTTCAAAACCTCAAGCCCAGCGTCATGACGGGCGGAGTTCTCAGTGAGAAAACGGCGATAGGCGCGCGCGCCAGGCTGGCCATGATAGAGGCCCAGTATATGGCGGGTTAGATGATGCAGCCTCATCCCCTCGCGCAGATACCGTTCGGCATAAGCAGCATAGCGCTCAAACACTTCTTCGCGCGTTGGCGCGATCGCGGGTTTAGAGAAAAAGCGGGCGTCCACCTCTGCCAGCAGATAGGGATTATGATAAGCGGCCCGCCCCATCATGGCGCCATCGACCCGGGAGAGGTGCGCCTCAGCGTCGTCCAGCGTTTCGATACCGCCATTGATGATAATCTCAAGTTCGGGGTGGTTTTGTTTCAGACGATAAACCCGTCCATAGTCGAGCGGAGGTACATCGCGATTCTGTTTGGGGCTGAGGCCTTCCAGCCAGGCTTTTCGGGCATGAACGATAAAGGTTTCACAGCCCCCCTCCTTGACGTCCCTGACAAAACGTTCCAGTTCCACCTCGATATCCTGATCATCAATCCCGATCCGGCATTTGACCGTGACAGGAATACCAACCGCCTTACGCATGGCCTCCACGCAAGTGGCAACGAGCGCGGGCTCCGCCATCAAGCATGCCCCGAACCGGCCTGATTGAACCCTGTCGGAGGGACACCCCACATTGAGGTTAATCTCGGTGTACCCGTAATCTTCTCCAATCTGAGCCGCTTGCGCCAATTGGCTCGGATCACTTCCACCCAATTGCAGGGCAACCGGCTGCTCGGCCGGATCGAAGCCAATCAATTTTTCACGGCTGCCGTGAATCACCGCAGGGGCTGTCACCATTTCGCTATAGAGCACCGTTGAAGCGGAGATCAGCCGCAAAAAATAGCGGCAATGCCGATCCGTCCAGTCCATCATCGGGGCGACTGCGAATTTTTTCTCTTTATTTTTCAATGTTTTATGATATATTTCAATGGACTATACCGTGAACGTTAGTGCACGGAATTGGATGGAATTGCACGGATTTGGACCCAGTTTGACCCTTGACTGCACGGAATTTGCACGGATTTGGAGAATTGCACGGAACATGGCTAGCATTATTCGCACACGAGAAGGAACTTGGCGAGCGCAGGTCAGGCGAAAAGGGAAATATGCGTCGCAAACATTTCGCTTGAAATCACAAGCATCCGAGTGGGGAATCGAAACGGAACGGCATATCGATCTTGGCTGCGAGCCGTCTTCGCGAAAAGTCGGCAAACCTCGCACAATTACCAACCTCATCGATTTGCACATTGCCGATCTGCTGGAGGTCGGCAAACCACTTCGCAGATCAAAACGGGCCGTGCTCGAAGCGCTTAAACGCGATCTTGGTACAATTCGGATTTCCAATCTTGATCGATCCACTTTGATCAATTACGGGA